>CBFHLF010000183.1:0-4210 GCA_965656555.1 uncultured Acidiluteibacter sp.
AAAGGACGTATACCAACTAAATTGTTGTTTCAATAATTGCTTAGAAGGAACTAAATTAACCGACAAACCTTTGCAAAATAAATAAGTTGTATCAGCAGGTGTAGGTGGTGTATTGACTTCTACTAGTAGCGTGTCTGAATAATAAAATTCACAAATAGAAAAACGGTAAAAAGTAGTACTCAATGGCTGATGAGTGGCTACAGTATCTTCACTGAGGGTAATCCAATCGGTTTGGTTAATGCTATATTCCCATTTGGGCTCTCCTTTGCTACCTTCACTTTTTAGCCTAACCGCACTTCCGGAGCAAATTAGCGGCGAACTGCTGTTTACGTTACCCAATGATAAATTATTCACAATTACAGTATCAATTACATTATTGGTAGTGTCTTCATCACTATTTAAGCGGGCATAAACTTTTAATTGGTACGACTTACCCAATTGAGAAAAATCAATGGGATTCAATTTAACTAATATACTACTATCTTGCCCCAATAAGTTTCCATTATAATTAAGCGTATTATCAGCTATTTCTTGCTGAAAGCTTTGAATAACTACTCCATTATGAAGTACTTCTGTAAAAATGACTAAAGTATCTTTGGTAAAATCAATGGAATCTACACTAACATTCTGGATATTTACTGATAATTGAGTGGTATCAGAGTAGCAGAAGCGTTCTTTTTGCAGTGCACTAACCTTAATATCATTTCTCTTTGGCAAACTATCACAGTGACTGAGCCAGATATTGTCTATGTAATAGTAAACATTTTTAAAATTAGACCCCACACCTCCATTTTGTAATGGAATAGTATCTACAAAACTGGGTTCCACCATTGGTTAGCGATAACGAATCAACAAAACCATAAGGTTGAAAATTCCCCATTACCATAAAGCGTTCTCCACCTTGTGCAGTGTATTGAAAGTTGTATTCGAGCCAATTCACCTTATCCGTAATATAGGTAGTAGGAGAGGCAATAATCTGAGGTGTAAAATTTAAGACTGATGGAGTAGTTGTATTAATTTTAGTAGTAGTAAAATAGATTCCAAACAGGTTTCTAGAGGCGATTTGGCAAGAATCTGCTAAACTAATGTAGAACTGTAAACAATAGGTGCTATCCTTAAGTAAGGCTTTTTTTAATCTGGCCTGCAAATACTCTCTTAAAATGGTGGGAGTTGGATTAAAATAGCCGTTTAATGCTAAACCCATATATGCAATCCCCGTTTTCGGATACTGGTGGCCGAAAAAATTTAAAGGAACACCTCTAGAAAAAAAGCCACCTGGCAAGCCAATTAATTGATTATACGGAGAGAAATAGTCTGGGCTACCCTGATTGGCAATTGTCCATTCTGAAACAGAAGGACCGAAATATGGAACTCTAGTTTGAGGCATGGTATCCTCAAAAGAATAATTAGGAATCAAATTTTGCCCCATAACCTGAGGGCAAAATTTGATTCCTAATAAAACTAGTATTACACTGATTATTCTCACTTCCTTTATATTGCCATTAATATCAAGCTATTGAATCAACAGTTAAATTTAAGAATTTTAAAGGGATCAGTTCAATAAATAAAAACACAAAAAAAGCCATCTCTTTCAAGATGGCTTTGCTGTATGTATATGGACTGTTTTTAAAACACCTTCTTTAATTGATAGTCTTCATACTTTAATAAGAACACGCTGTGGTTTTCATAACCACTTTCTATACCAGTTTTAAAGTAATCGAAATTGAGCATCAACAATTCTTTTTTATAGCCCAAGAACATAATGTCATAATTCACTCCGAATTCATTAAGCAAGCTCAGGTAAAAATAAGCTACGTCGTGCCCCAAGAAACTGTACTTCGAGGGTAAGTGCTCATTTACTTGATGAAAAGCCTTTTTAAAGCGAATAACGTCTGCATTTTCATGATCGACAAACTCTGACGTCAACACATGCACATTTAAGTCATGGAGGTAATTGATCTCGATATTGTCATAAGCTTGAATACCTTCACCAAAAACCAATGTGATAGGATACTCTTCTCGAATATCATACAATTGATTCATCAAACTAGTTACAAATGCCTGATTTTCTGAAGGCACATAAATGATATTTTGCTTTAACTCATTCAGGTTATTCTTTAAATTACTAAATGACTTATCACCATATATCAACTCTGTAGGCACCGCATACATTACCGAGTCTTCGCTTGCCAACATCAACTCTTTGTATTGCTTGACAAATGTTTGAATGCTTGGATCATCCTCTTCTCCTTCGTGATTAATCAGCACGACATTTTCTGTTTTCCACTGATCAAAAGCAAAATGCGCTAACCGTTTTACTAACAGTGGGCTGCTTGTTGCCACTTTACTCACATATGCATTACCCAATAATATTTTGTTACTCTGCTTCACCGGAGAAACGATGTAAATCTCATGCTTTTTTGCAAAGTCAGCTACTTTTACAAAGTTTTTGTAATACAACGGCCCAATGATTAAGTCAGTTGTTTTTAATGCCGGTTTACTTAATATTTCTGCTGTCTTTACAGTGTCATTTCCGGTATCATATACGTTTAATTGTACCGACAACCCTTCTTTTTTCAAAGAGTCCAAAGCCACCAGCACGCCTTCATAAAATTCTATCGCATAAGCCGACATGGCGTAAAGGTCACTTGACTTTACTGTTTCGAGTTTTAACGCCTCTTCATTTTGTTCCAAAAAGAACGGCAGTAATAAAGCAACCTGATATGTTGGTTTTATGGCGGAACTATCAAAAGTGGCTGTAACTGAAGATATGGAATCAACTTTTGTGGTGTCTTCGAGTGGTTTCAATATCGGCAAGTTGATTTTTTCTCCGATTCGCAACCCTCCTACCAAACCATTATTCACAGCTAAAATAGAATCGATGGCAACCTCGTATTGCTTAGATAAGGAATAAACGGTCTCTTTGGGCTGCACAGCATGAGTCATCCATTTGCTTTCCTGTGCAGGCTGATACAATTGTTTTTCTTCTGTTTTTTTAATTTTAGCCACAGGAATTCGGATCTCCATTCCTTCCTTTAGACCGTTGGTGGCTATTTCAGGATTTTCCGCAATGATGTCCTTTTGATCAACATCGTACTCCTTACTAATGGCATAAAGCGTGTTTTTCTTTTCTACTTTATGAATTAAGTAATTGCCATCAACCTCAACAGACTGTGAAAAGTCTTTGCGTTTCACTTCTTTTAGCGGAATCATTATGCGGTCTCCAATAGCATAACCGTTAGCCGCATTTGGGTTGGCTTTGAGCAGCTCCTTTATCGGAATCGCATACATTCTAGAGACGGCATACAAGGTATTGCCGGCCTCAATGGTATGAATGTAGTAATCCTTACCATTCACTTTATGGATTTCCAAATTAGGTGTGCCGTCTTGTGCATTCAACATTGATGGCAGCCCCAAAAGCAGTCCAAAAAAGAAAACAAGGGCAATTTTATTTCTTAATTCCATGGTTATTCCCATTCTATCGTTGCAGGTGGCTTCGAGCTGATATCATAAACAACTCTATTGACCCCTTTTACTTTATTAATAATCTCATTGGATGTTTTCGCTAAAAACTCATACGGTAGGTGAACCCAGTCAGCCGTCATTCCATCGGTAGATTCTACCGCTCTTAGTGCTACTGCATTTTCATACGTTCGCTCATCGCCCATTACTCCTACTGATTGCACCGGCAATAAAATAACTCCTGCTTGCCAAACACTGTCGTAAAGTCCTGCTTTTTTCAACCCATCAATGAATACAGCATCTGCTTCTTGCAAAAGGCGTACCTTTTCTGGTGTAATGTCTCCCAAAATACGAATTGCCAACCCTGGCCCCGGAAACGGATGTCGTCCTAAAAGATTATCAGGTAATCCCAACGCCTTACCTACTCGGCGAACTTCATCTTTAAATAGCAAACGTAAAGGCTCTACTATCTTTAATTTCATAAAGTCAGGCAATCCACCTACATTATGGTGACTTTTTATAGTCGCAGATGGACCACCGGTAGCAGAAACAGACTCAATTACATCAGGGTAAATGGTCCCTTGTGCTAACCAAGTGATATCGGTCAGCTCATTTGCTTCATCATCAAAAACTTCAATAAATACACGGCCTATTGCTTTACGTTTTTTCTCAGGATCAGATTCGCCTGAAAGTGCTTCGTAAAAACGCGACTTTGCATCTACACCTTTAATGTTCAACCCTAAATCTT
>CBFHLF010000184.1:0-4203 GCA_965656555.1 uncultured Acidiluteibacter sp.
ATCAATAGAGTCTGCATACATAAACGATAAATCATCATATATAAAAAAAGAAGGTAAATAACTATAATATATAACTACGTCATGAATCAAGATGCCATGATCTTTTTCGTAGTATTTATTCTTTAGCACATCCTTAATTACAAATACACTGATGAAAAGAAGAGTAATCCATATTAAATTCTTATTTGTAAACTTTTTCATCCCTTCGGTATTGCATCAATTAATCGCTTGGTGTATTCTTTTTCAGGATTCTCATAAATAGCCTCAGCTAGTCCCATTTCCTCAATTTTTCCTTGATTCATGACAATCATTCGGTCAGACATATACTTTACCACAGATAAGTCGTGCGAAATAAATATATAGGTGAAACCAAAATCTTTCTTCAGGTCATTCAATAAGTTAAGTACCTGCGCTTGCACCGATACATCTAATGCTGACACTGATTCGTCACAAATGATGAAGCGCGGATTAACAGCTAAGGCGCGTGCAATACAAACGCGCTGCCGCTGACCACCGCTAAACTCATGAGGATATCTATCATACATCTCAGCAGATAGCCCAACTTTTTCTAAGAGTTCCTGTACTTTTTGTTTTCTCATTTTCCCATCAACACCAATGCCATGAACGTCCATTGGTTCTTTTATAGCAGCACCTATTGTCATTCTTGGGTTTAATGAAGAATAAGGGTCTTGAAATATGATTTGGAGCTCCTTACGATACGTTCGCATCAACTTATTGTCTAACTGACACAAATCATTGCCTTTGTAGATAACGGAGCCAGTCGTAGGCTTTATTAGTTGCAAAATGGCACGACCCAAGGTTGTTTTACCGCAACCCGACTCTCCAACTAAGCCAAGTGTCTCACCAGGAAAAACTTCAAAACTCAATTTGTCAACTGCTTTAAGCACTTCCTTTGTATTTCCCAACCAACTTTTTTTAACCGGATAATGGACACTTAAATCCTTAATTTGAAGCAATGGATCTTGACTGTAAAGGTTCTGCTGATGCTGATTCCGTTCAATACTAGAAATAACTAACCCATTGATAATATCCTTCACTGAGGTGGCCCGCTGAACCATTTGTCCTGAAGCATCTACTTCTAAAAAATCTCGCACAGTAGGCAGCTTACTCAATATTTTATCCATTGGCGGACGACAAGCAAGCAAGCCCTTGGTATAAGCATGTTCAGGAAAATTAAACACTTGGTCTACTTCACCTTCTTCTACAATATCGCCACGATACATAACCACAACTCGGTCAGCGATTTCAGCTACTACACCTAGATCATGGGTAATAAATATAATACCCATCCCATGCTTCATTTGAAGCGACTTGAGCAACTCCAAAATTGACTTTTGAACCGTTACGTCTAATGCGGTAGTTGGCTCATCTGCAATCAGTATATCAGGGTTGCAAGATATTGCCATAGCAATCATTACACGCTGCTTCTGACCACCTGAAATTTGATGCGGGTAACTCTCGTAAATAGCCTCAGGCCTTGGAAGCAGTACTTCTTTAAATAATTCAATGGTTCTTTCCTTAGCTTCCTTTTTAGATAGGCGTAAGTGTAAAATTAATGCCTCAGCTACTTGGTCTCCACATTTAAAAACAGGGTTGAGAGAAGTCATTGGTTCCTGAAAAATCATCGCTATCCGATTGCCTCTATAGGCTCGCATCTCGTGATCAAGCAGCGTTGCAAAATTCACCGCTTTTTGATCGTCCTGATGAAAAATAATCTGACTTTCTTGGCTGATCTTCCCGGGCTTCTTAATCAGCCCCATAGCAGAGAGGGAAGTAACCGACTTTCCCGAACCAGACTCACCCACTATGGCCAAAATCTCCCCCTTATTTAGATGGAAACTAATCCCATTAACAGCAGGTTTTACATTCTCATCAGCTGAAAAAGAAGTCGTGAGTGATACAACATCCAGTAGTGGTTTACTCATGATCTATAAAGTCTAGTGGATACAGCATTTTAATGCCCATTGTACCATGAAACGTATATTGATTGAATAGTTCAGGATCAAAGTCAAAAACAATGCTACTATCTCTTACTCCTTCGATACGAAAGAGCGAATCAGAAATATTTTGCTTCAAGAATGGTTGGTAGTGTATGTCATGATACTCTAACTTCTGATGGTGTAATTTGGCGAACATACTACCATTTTTGTTCCTATTGGTATAATTTACACGCTGATCAAACTTCAACTTGGTATAGCCCATTGCTGATATTTCAAAATGAATAAACTCATCATTGGAATACAACTCAAATTCACCATCTTCTTTTGAGAAGGTATTGGCTGCAATATTCCAATAATTTGTCCACCCTCTGATAACAGCGCCCTCTATAGGTTCTCCTGTTAAGCCATTGATTATTTTTCCTTTGATCTTTATATTTTTATAACCTAGCATATTGGTATAGTTGGGCATGCAATCACATGTTCCGTTCGCTTTAATCGACTGCAGTTCATTGACTGCTAATGCAGCAGCTTTTGGACTTCCATAAATACTATCATGGCCATTATTGAAATAGGTAATCCCGTCGTGGTCGAGTAATGAGGTATTGTTGTGCTCAAAATTGGTTCCCCAATTAACATCCTGATATTGCCACCAGCCAAAACCACTACCTCCGCAATTTATAGTGCGTTGATAAGCTTCATACATAAACTGGCGCTGCTCCAAATATGAAATGGAATCATTGTCAGCAGGAAGGGAAGTCTCTGTAATCATCCAAGGTTTATTACTGTATTTACTCCACCAATAAATCTCATTGGGAACCCTTAATGGATGGTAAGTATGAAAGGAAACAAAATCAAGCGGAAACACCGAAGGATCCCACTCAAACACCTCTAGTGGTTCTCCGAAACCAATAGTTGAAAGTTGGTAAGGGGCATAGGTTTTAATCATAGCATCCCATGATTTCACCACTTCATACGCGCTTTCTTTAGAGCGTTGTCTCAATCTGTAATCATCCGTTTCTACATTATCAAAATATAAGGGCTCGTTAAAAAAGTCATAACAAAAGACGGTATTATCATCCCTAAACAAGCTCATCATGTCTTCTATAAACCCCAATCGAGCAGCATTCTGATTCTTGTCTAACCTTGGTGTAGGTAGCAGTATCATTACCTTCAATTGATTTTGCTCAGCCAATTCCATAATATGCTTGGCAGCTTTTTCATATTCTTTTTTAATACTCCCATATGGCTTAAGGTCAAAGGATCCGTCCGGACGAAAACACTTAATTAAGTGATCTCCATTTTCTGCAAATTCCTTTCCTGTAAGTCCAACCAACCGGATAGTATTAAAACCTAAATGGTTAAGATATTTGAATTGTGTATTTAGTCGGTCTAAATATTCCGATTTTGAGTTGCCTTCATGGTAGGCAGTGGAGTCGTACTGAATATTAGGTACCGGAATAATTTCTCCATCCACTGCCATAAACTCAACCAAGTAATTAATCAGCATCGGAAAGAAAACAGAATCCTTCTCCATAAAATGGTTACCTTCCAAATAAACGAAGCCTGCTTTTTTAGCTTTAGAATAGTCCTTTGAAGATGCATTGCTACAAGAATACAGCAAAAAAATGATGCCCATCAAGAGTAGTGCGGTAGTACTTTTTTTTATCATCTGTTCTATGCGATAATTATTGATTTTGGGTCGAGCAGTTCATCCCCTTTATACTTTAAAATTAATTGAGCTACTGCTACCACGTCTCTTTGGCAGTATTCCACTATTCTAGGCAAGTCTTTATCTTGCCAATAGACGCGTGCAACATCACTACCATCCATATCTGACTTAGGTGTAGGAATACTAAATAATGTAGTTAGCACGTCTAAAGAAGTGTAGTGCTTATAATCCCCAAACTTCCAAAGCTGCAAGGTATCTAAGTGTTGAATCTCCCATGGCTTTCTTCCAGCTGTATCTAGCAAGTAAGGTAGTTTTAGCCCATTTACCAGCATTCGTCTAGCAATATAAGGGAAATCGAATTCTTTGCCATTGTGCGCACAAAGCAAATAGTCCGATGCTTTAAAGTGATTTCTTAAAAGGGCTGAAAAGTCGGTGAGTAACTGTTTCTCATCGTCTCCCGCAAATGATTTTACGCGCAAACTTTTCTTGCCTTCAATACTTCTAATAATCCCGATAGAGATACAAATTATTTTCCCAAATTCGGCATAAATACCTGCCCGTTCATACAGTTCC
>CBFHLF010000185.1:0-4161 GCA_965656555.1 uncultured Acidiluteibacter sp.
TCACCTGAGAAAGGCTTATCAAAATTGATATAAATCAATTTTCCGGAACACTTCCAATAGTTCTTTATTCGTCGTCCATTTATCAGCATAACCATTTACTTGTATCAGCTCCAATGCTACTTCACCAATAGGTTGATTAGGGTAGTGATGATCCCTTAAATAATGAACGAATTTCAATACTTGAAAAGCATCAAAAAAGCGGTAAAATCGTTTAACGAAATTCGTGTAATTCGTTGTTTCTTTTCGAGCTGATTGAACAACCTCTAGAAGCTTATCAGTTCCATAATATGCCAAAAAAATGCTTGGTAATAGCGTCACTTGCTGATCATCTGAGTAGATACTGGGTAAAGCATCCACTACCTTTTTAATTAAATGAAAAGAATCCATGGCGTAGCTGTCATAGGTTGCTGACTTAGATTCCATACGCTCACCGATGGCTCTTCCGGTCCCGAATGGCACACGATCCGAAATTCTAGGAGAAGGAATAACCTTTGCTGAGGTAATTTCTCCCACTTTCCCCAGCTGTATAAACTTTTGAAGGAAATAGAAATCTTCCCCTGCTTTCCGTTTATTCATTCCACCTTGCTTACCATAATCGATGGCTTTTACTGCCATGGAACTTCCTACAGTGTGAAAGGCATAAGGCAAACCAGCATACTTCATGGCATTTTTATAGACCCTCAAGTGCAATTCGTAATCAATAATGTATTCATAAATGGTTGGAGAAAACTCCCCTCCGGCTAGCGGGTGCTCGAAATGAATACTGCAGGCTACTTGTTTTGGATAACGTTGAAAGTGATTGAACACTTCTTGCATATAGTTTCTTGTGCACGTCGCATCGGCATCAAAGCAGCAAATGATCCCCTCTTCATTTTCTGCTAAGATAAAACGGTTGATTGCCTCATCCATGCCAATTTTTCGAGCCAAACCTACACCTGCATGCTTGGGTGGTAATTCTTCATTAACAAGCGCATAAAATGTAAACGGGCCATTGTAAGTTGACTTAAATAGCTCTAAAACTTCAACTCCTCTCCTATTTTGGGCTTTTATCGCTTCGTCAGCTGTTGCTGATGAGTTGAAAACAAGCAACACCTCAACGGCACACTCTGGTGGTGTGCAAGATGCAATCGCTGTCAAAGTAGGCTCAATATTCGGCTCGTTGTGCACAGGAATTACAACCACTAAGCCCAAGTCTAACTTGGGCTTAGTGGTTAATACAGGCAGTTGAAATTGCTGTTTTTTTAAATACGCTAATAATGTTTTAGACATCAAGGAGCTAATCGGTTTACGACCCAACTACCTTCCTCTTGATGAAAAGCTAAGCGGTCATGGAGTCTACTTGCACGTCCTTGCCAAAATTCATAATTGATGGGTGTAATTAAATATCCACCCCAATGGTCTGGGCGCGGTACAGCCTTTCCTTCAAATTTTTTCTCTAATTCAGCGACTCTTTCTTCTATAGTTCCTCTTGATTCGATAACGCTGCTCTGATTACTAGCCCAAGCACCAATCTGGCTAGAACGCGGACGAGAATTGAAGTAGTCATCGCTAACTTGCGGATCGACTTTGGTCACTTTTCCTTGAATCCTTACCTGACGGTCTAAATCAATCCAATAGAAATTCACTGCTGCTATGGTGTTTTCTAACAAATCACTCCCTTTTTTGGATTGGTAGTTGGTAAAAAAAGTCAGCCCATTTTCAGTAAAGTCCCTCAACAATACTACGCGAGAATCAGGCATTTCATCTTTTACTGTGGAAAGTACAAATGCATTTGGATCTTTCTCTTGATTAGCAATGGCATCTGCTAACCATTGCTCCATTATTTCAACAGGGTTATGTGGCACATCCGTTAAGTCTAAACTTCCGAAGTTAAACTCTCTTCGAACGGACTCCACGTTTTTTCTTACATCTTCCATGGTATCAGTTTTAGCACCCAAGCAGGGTTAATTGTATTTGGTAAAGGTCGGAAGAATTAAAAATACGTTAAAATTAAAAGGCATAAAAATGCGTTTTATTATATTTGAGAAAAGTGCTCAACTATGCCATTAAATCCACTCGATTACCGAATAAAAGATTTAAATAAACTATCTCCTGAAAAAGGTCGTTTACTAATCGCTGAGCCGTTTATGCAAGACAGCCACTTCAAGCGATCAGTGATTTATTTGGTTGAGCATGATGATGAAAGCACCGTAGGACTTGTTCTTAATAGGACAGTAGGCTTAAAATTAAATGAAGTCATCAGAGACTTTCCAGAATTCGATGCAGAAGTTTATTTGGGTGGTCCTGTTCAATCAGAGCATTTGTTTTATATACATACTAAAGGATCACTCATTCATGGAAGTATTCCTGTTGGAGATGGAGTTTATTGGGCAGGAGATTTTAGATCACTAAGAGGAGCTGTAGAGTTAAATCTAATTCAACCTAATGAGATTCGTTTTTTCTTAGGCTATTCAGGTTGGGATAAAGGACAATTAAAGAGTGAGCTAAAAAGTGATTCATGGCTGATTTCCAACTCAAATCACCAACTCCTATTTGGCGATATTGATGCGGACGACTTATGGGCCTCCATACTGAAGGATAAAGGAAACCAATACGCGATGATGGCTAACTTTCCTGAAGATCCAAACTTCAACTAGTCAGTTCGTTTTATTACATTTGACGGTTGACAATTTGCACTTCTATTGAGAACAGTTTTTCGAAGTTTATATCGTGCCATAGCCGAATACAAAAAGTATAACCCACTGGCACTAGCCTCCTCCACCGCATTCTTTTCGCTGTTTGCACTTCCTCCTATATTAATTATTGTAAGTCAATTTCTGGGAGCTATTACTACGCCCGAGCAGGCAAATGGTCAGCTCTTTATCGAGTTAACCAATTACTTTGGAGAGCAGTCGGCTAACCAAGTAAAGTACGTCTTTATTAGTTTCCAATCTTTTGCCAAAGATGATATCTCTTCTATTTTGGCAACATTGTTCTTCATTTTTGTCGCTACCACATTGATGAAAATAGTAAAAGACAGCATCAACCTTGTTTGGGGGTTTCGACCAAAAGCACATTACTCTTTTCTAATTGCACTATTCGAGCGGTTTCTATCCGTTCTTTTGCTCTTTGTTGCCGGCATAATATTTCTACTTTCACTGATTTCCGATTCGGTACTTACATTCCTAAGTTCATTTCTGACGCAGTATAACCCTGATTTGAATATATTAACCATTAAAACCATTAATGCTACTTTTTCGATTATTAGTATTTCCATATGGTTTAGCTTACTATTTCGAATTTTACCCAATGCTAAAAGCACATTTAAGCCGGTAGTTGTGGGAGGAGTATGCACCGCTTTACTCTTTACCTTAGGTAAGTATATTCTAGGGCGGGTATTGGTCAACAGTTCCATTGATTCTATATTTGGAGCTTCCGGAAGCGCTGTTCTTTTATTGCTTTTTGTTTTTTACAGTTCATTAATTTTTTATTTTGGTGCGGTTTTTACAAAAATTTACGCTGCTGCAATCGAAGAAGAAATAAAGCCAGGTATCTACGCTGTGAAAGTAAATACTAGTGAAGTCGACAGCTAGGCATTTTTGTTGCATTATACAGTTTATAATTTAACTACGATAAATAATTGGCCACATTAAAAAATGCTCTTCGATATCTACTCATTATATTGGGAGTGCTTTTATTGTTGGTATCGGCACTCATATTTTCAATTCGAATACCGGTCGTTCAAAATTACCTAACTGCACAAGCAATTGATTTTGTATCATCTAAGACAGAGTCTACCATTACTCTCGATCGGATATATATTGGGTTTTTCAATTCAGTGGTTCTTGAGGGATTGTATGTAGAAGATGAAAAGCAAGACACCCTAGCTCATATTGGATACGCCGCCGTTGATATTGATGTCTTTTCCTTAGTGGGTAAAAAAATCAACATCTCAATGGTAGAATTAACCAATAGCACGGTTAATTTATCGACTACCACCAAATCACCTGACTATAATTTCCAATTTATCGTCGATGCTTTTGCGAATGACTCCTTAGCTGAGCCTGACACTACTTCAGAGCCATGGGCTTTTGGCATAGAGGAAGTTTTACTATCCAACATTAATTTCCGATACGATGATCAGTATAATGGCATTTTAGCGGTAACTGATCTATCTGAATT
>CBFHLF010000186.1:0-4152 GCA_965656555.1 uncultured Acidiluteibacter sp.
GAGAGGTGAATTAAGAGCTGTAGGAGCTACTACTCTTAATGAGTACCAAAAGTATTTTGAAAAAGATAAAGCGCTAGAACGACGCTTTCAAAAAGTATTGATTGATGAGCCTAATACGGAAGATGCCATTTCTATATTAAGAGGAATCAAAGATAAATACGAAACACATCATAAAGTTCAGATAAAAGACGAAGCAATTATTCAGGCTGTAGAGCTATCTCAGCGGTACATTACCGATCGGTTTTTACCGGATAAAGCAATCGACTTAATCGATGAGGCGGCTTCTAAACTGCGCATGGAGATTAACTCAAAACCTGAAGAGATGGATGAGTTAGACCGAAAAATCATGCAGTTAGAAATCGAGCGTGAAGCGATAAAACGCGAAAAAGATGAGCGTAAATTGAGTTTACTCTCAGAAGAGATTGCTAATCTCACAGAAAAGCGTGACGAACTGAATGCGAAATGGCAAAGCGAGCGAACCATTATTGATGGCGTGCAAAAAGCCAAAGAAGCCATTGAGCAATATCGATTAGAAGCAGAACAAGCGGAAAGAGCAGGCGATTATGGTAAAGTAGCAGAAATACGCTATGGTAAGATTAAAGATGCAGAACAGAATTTAGAGCAGTTTAAACGACAATTAAAGGAAAACAAATCGAAGTCTACACTGATAAAAGAAGAAGTAGATGCAGAAGAAATTGCTGCTGTGGTAGCTCGATGGACTGGTATTCCAATTAGCAAAATGCTAGAAAGTGAGCGTCAAAAATTATTAAAACTTGAAGATGAGTTACACAAACGTGTGGTCGGTCAAGATGAAGCAATTGTCGCAGTTGCCGACGCAATTAGAAGAAGTCGTGCAGGGTTGCAAGATCAGAAAAAACCAATTGGATCATTTATATTCTTAGGAACCACAGGCGTTGGTAAGACTGAATTAGCAAAAGCTTTAAGTGACTACCTATTTAGCGATGAGAATGCGATGACTCGGATAGATATGAGTGAATATCAAGAGCGACATGCAGTAAGTAGATTGGTTGGAGCACCTCCGGGATACGTAGGCTATGATGAAGGAGGTCAGTTAACTGAGGCGGTAAGACGCAGACCTTACTCTGTTATATTATTAGATGAGATTGAAAAAGCGCACCCGGATGTCTTTAATATTTTACTTCAGGTGTTAGATGATGGTCGATTGACAGACAATAAAGGACGATTGGTTAATTTCAAAAACACCATCATCATTATGACATCAAACCTTGGATCTAATATCATTCAAGAAAACTTTGATGGCATAAAAGAGTCTGAATTTGAGCATGTTTATGAAGCCACCAAAACAGATGTTTTTGGATTGTTAAAGAAGTCGATGCGCCCTGAATTCATTAATCGAATAGATGAAACCATCATGTTTACGCCACTGAGCAGAAGCAATATGGGACAAATCGTACGGATACAATTAGAAGGTGTTGCTAAATTGGCTAAGCAAAGCGACATTGAGCTCAGCTTCGCTCCTGAAGCTGTGGAGTTTGTGTCTAACGAAGGGTTTGACCCACAATTTGGAGCACGACCAGTTAAGCGAGTTATACAGAAAAAAGTACTCAATGAATTGTCGAAACAAATACTTGCAGGAAAAGTAAAAGCAGGTGACACAGTGGTGATGGATGTATTTGACCAAAAAATTGTGTTTAGAGCACCAATAGTAGAGAAAGAAACGATATAACTTATCGTTAATAACAAGCTGATGCCCCTGAATTTAAATCATTCAGGGGTATTTTTTTTGTTAGCAAATCGACTAAACTCCGTAACAACAATATCCGCATAAATAAGTACTTTCACTGGTAGACAATGAAGAACTATTGGGAACATATATTTGCAGACACTAAAAGGGCAAACTCCTTTGTATTGATTGGGTTAGCTATCATTTCATTGTTATTCTATTGGCCCACCATGTCTACTTTTCCAGCTTTTGTTCACGCTTGGACGCAATCAGACCGACTCGCCATAGCCCTCTGTTTTCAACAAAATGGATTCAATTTATTGCTTCCATGCAACTTTAACTTAATCACCGAGCAAGGAATTACAGCAGTAGATTTTCCAATTATTGAATACATTGTTGCCCTCATTAGTGAAGCCTTACAATCAGACATCATTCCCATTTTTAGAACCGTTAACCTGCTCATTGGACTCACCGGCGTTTATTACATCTATCTATTTTTTAGCCGACTAGTTGAATCTCGTAAGATCGGCGCTCTGATAGGTTTATTCACGTTAACATTGCCGTTTTACGCCTATTACTTAAATGGATTTCTGCCCTCTTCTGCAGCATTTTCATTTCTTTTCATTGGTTTGTATTATGGATTAATTCATTTGAAAACGGAGAATAAACGCACGTTGGCCGTTTCGATTGGCTGGATTACATTAGCTGCACTTATTCGACTGCCTTTTATTATTCCTTTATTAGCATTAATCGGCGTCTATGCGATCAATAGCTTAACAGAAAAACGCGTCAATTGGCCGCAAATTTTAGGTACCCTTTTGGGTCTTTTCATCGTGATTGGCTACATGATTTACAACCACTACCTAGGTTCAATTTATGGTAATATTTTCCTAAATAAGCTACTATCCATCACCTCCTTTAGTGACTTAACTAATACATTAATTAAAGTGAATGAACGGTGGTCTGATGAATACTTTAGCTCTTATCATTATGTAGTACTACTGGGAGTAATGCTACTTTATTTGGTGAATTATTCCGGACGAAATGCTACGACCAAGGAAATCCAATTTACGCGCTTATTTCTATTGATCAATACCGTTGGTGTTGTGTGCTTTTTCTTTGCCATGGGGCAGCAATTTGTAGATCATGATTATTACTTTTTAGATACCTTTTTACCAGTTATACTTTTGTGGATGGGGTTATCGCTTAGGCACAATTCTATCCCTAAAGCATTCCAAAAAGGAGTTTATGCATTCTTGCTCATTTTTATTATCGGAAGTGTAGGATATACCAAGATATCACTCAACGAGCGGTATAAAATCAACCCTGCAGATCGTACACAGATTGCCTACCATGCGTATAAATCAGGCAAGCAGCTATTAGCACAAAATCAAGTAAGCCCTGAAGCTACCGTTTTGGCCTTGGATGCCTATACCACGAACTCTCCATTTATTCTGCTCAACAGAAAGGGAGTGGCTGTGCTAACTACGAGCGATAGCAATATAGTTGAAGCGCTTAAGCTACCGCTTGATTATACTACGGTCATAGATACATTCTTGTTTTCGGATATTTATCAAAACTTTCCAGACATCATTTATCACTTAGACTATATTGATCGTACTAAACAATTAAGGCTCTTAAAGCCTTCAGAAGACACTAGTTCCATTAACTTTTTCAATCGCCTCCACCACTACTCTTTTCTCGACTTTTCAGTTGATTCAGGCAGTATTTATAATGGATACAGCAATTACACCAATAGAAATGGAGAAAGTCTTCAATTAAATGAGGGCATAGAATACGGATTAACCTACAGTCAAGAAATTGAAACAGACAACAATGAACTGCTAACAGATGTAGTCATAGATGCAGATGTTTTTCTCCCCGACTCTACCACCACTTCCACACTAGTGGTTTCGGTTGACAATCAATTTTATCAGCCCTATTATTTAGAAAATGAAGTCGATTCAATAGGAGAATGGAATCATTTGCATCTTAGAACTAAATTACCTGCAAACACTAAGGGCGAACTAAAGGTTTACTTTTGGAACCCCGATAGAAAAAAACTTGATTACGATAACTTTAGACTTTTAATAGCACAATAATTATGAACACACCAGATCAATTTAAAGCATTAATAGTAAGAGAACAAACAGATGGAACATTTACACGTTCTATCGAACATAAACAGCTAAATGACTTACCTGAAGGAGAAGTAACAATTAAAGTGCTTTTTGCAGGTTTAAATTATAAAGACGGTTTGTCTGCATCAGGCCATAAAGGAATAACCCGAGAATACCCGCACACACCGGGCATTGACGCCTCAGGTATTGTAGCAGAATCAAAGGATAGTCGGTTTGCAGCAGGAGATGAAGTAATTGTAACCTCCTATGATTTAGGGATGAACCATGATGGTGCTTTTGCTGAATACATTCGAGTGCCTGCCGATT
>CBFHLF010000187.1:0-4147 GCA_965656555.1 uncultured Acidiluteibacter sp.
CGCTGCTTATAATCTTCAAGTACAACAGAAATTTGATCTGTAGAATGATCATCCACTAAAATTACTTCCAATTCAAACTCCCCTTCTTGCTGAAAGCAGCTATCCAAGCACTTGGGTAACCATGTGGCATTATTGAAGTTTGGTATAATGATGGAAATAATCGGAAGAGGATACAACTGCTTGGCGTTAAAATGGTCGTTTCTTTGGTTATGTTAAGCGTTTCAAATATACTTTTAATTAAGTTTTTTTAAAATGATATTTATGATCCTTGTTCTTTTATGTATATAGTCAAATTGTTTTACTTCTTTTGTAGAGTGATTTTTTTTAAAATACATATCCCTCCAAACAGAATATTTGGTCTAGATATTCTGAGAGCTGCTTCAATCCTAATGGTAATTATTGTACATGGCAATTACTATATGCCTACTTGGTTTGCTCAAATCACAAAATACTTCACATACAGCCCAATAACAATTTTCTTTGTATTAAGTGGCTACCTTATTGGTCATATTTTAATAAAGCAACTCGATAAAAAAACGTTTACATTTAAGCAATTAATCAATTTTTGGAAAAATAGATGGTTTAGGACGCTTCCTACCTACTTTTTAGTATTAATAACATTGAGTGTTTTTTATTTTAACACCAACGAAAGCTACACAATTCTTACTTTTTTTCAGTTTGCAACATTCACACAAAACCTGATCTGGGTGCAACCAGAAGCGTTTTTTGGAGAAGCATGGAGCCTCAGTGTAGAAGAATGGTTTTACTTTATTACCCCCCTATCAATCTTTGTATCCATTAATGTATTGAAACAAAAACCAACGAAAGCACTTCTTATTTCGGCACTAGCAATAATAGTTATAATCCCTATATACAGATATTTAAAATTAGCTTCGATGGAAAACTACACTAGCGAATTGTTTGATAATTACTTTAGAAAACAGGTTTTTACAAGATTCGACAGCTTAATGTATGGTATCGTAGCAGCCTATTTAGCGACTTTCCACCTTTCAAATTGGAAAAAATTTATGAAAGTCAAATTTTGGATTGGGCTTTTTATGCTTACCGCTTCCAAATATGTATACGAATTGGATTCTTTGCCACTTTATGTTAGCCCTACTTTTCAGTTTTGTACAGAATCGCTTGGGGTATTTTTAATGTTACCATTCTTAAGTTCGATAAAAAATGGAAAAGGAGTTTTTTACAAAGCAATTACCTATATAAGCTTAACTTCTTATTCTGCATACTTAATTCATCGATCAATTGTCCAGTTCTTAATTATCAACCAGCTGCCTATCATTGATATGTTTGGCGTTAGCATTGGCCTCAAGTCAACAATTAGCTATTTTTTATACTGGGTATTAACCATGGGTATTTCGATTATCATGTACAAGTATTTTGAAATACCTACTACTAGACTAAGAGAGAGCTGGTTTCAAAAATAGCTCTCTTTAGATTGGAATCAGATTTCACATGTGAAAAATTATTTCTTACCTTTTGGAAGGCTCGTTCTACCAGCCCTAACCTTATTGTTTCAGAACCTATTAACGACATAATACTTTCCTTAAGATGATTATTATCAAATTCATCTACCAACAAACCTGTCTCGTTATGGATGACCACCTCCGGTATACCTGCATGTCGAGTAGAAATAACTGCAGTTTTTGCAGCCATTGCCTCCAGTATGGAATTTGGAAAGCCTTCTGAATCACCCGAAGGACTGACTCGACTATTCAACACAAACAAATCTGCTGCTTTTACTCTGGATAAAAGCGCTTCATGAGGGAGAGCACCAAAAAAGGTAACGTTATCAGATAGGCCTAAATCACGAACCAATTGATTCGCCTTGGATAACTCCTCACCACTACCGACAATCTCTAAGTGAAGTTTAGTGTTTGCCAATTGTAATTGTACCTGATGAAATACCTTGATTAAATCCAACACCCCTTTTTTCGGTGTTAATCGACCGGCATGAATGATGGTAAATGCATCACCATTATTTTTCACGTAAGGTATCTGTTCAATATGAGCTATATCTACACCGTAGTGAATAACTCTAACTTTTTGTGAGAAAGTTGGATTTGTAGCACTCACCAGATCTTGTTTCATTTTTGCTGCACACACCGTAATCAAAGATGCATACTCCATCATTGAAAGCAACTCTTTCTTATACTCCTCATCTAGTAGCAATTGAGAAGCATCATATCCATGAAACGAAACCATTAATGGAATACGTAACTTTTTGGCCAAGTCCGTAATAGCAATGCCATTAGGACCAAAATGAGCGTGAATAAAATTAATGGGTTGCTTCTGATGTATTGATTGGATACTTCTTTCGGCAGAAATTGGAAGAAGTCGACTTCTTTTCAGCGATTTCCTTCGCCACCAATGAACGAATCTATCCCATAGAGTGATTGGTAGTAGATCAATCAACACTTTTTTAGTTTGCTTATTAGTAGGAAACCTTTCATTATTCTTGAACTCATGCGCTATAAGAATACAGTTGTGGGCTGAAAGCGCTTTATACTGATTGTAGATAAACGTTTCTGAGCCTTCAAAAAAAGACGAATTGTAAATTAATATGTTGTTTGAAGCTTCCATAACTACATTTCAGCGTAACCGTAAAAACCAGTGTACATGGAACCTTCATGATACTCCACTGATGGATTGTCTACTCCAATTAGCTTCTTTATGATTGGCATTAATACCCTTCGTAGGAGTTTATCTTTTAACGAATTTTTCCTGTGTCTATTTATCCACAAACCCAACATTACCGCTAAACTGGCATCATAGCCCCCCAAAGGTTTTATGTTTGACGCCTTAAAGCCTGCATCATCAAATAAACGATTTAGCGCAAAAGGTGTATATCGATGTTCATCGTGTGGAATCTCATGTAATGACCACAAAAAAGGAACAGTAAAAATTAATCTACCATTTGGTTTGAGCACCCGATTTACTTCTTTTAAAAAGACCAAAGGGTAAGGACAATGCTCCAACACTTCTGTGGCTAGAACAGTATCAAATGTATTATCCTCAAAAGGCATTTCTACACCGTCCCATTCAAAATCAGGTTTTACAGCAGCATTATAGTTTAAGGCGCCCTCAATATCTAATCCAACATACTCTTTTACTTCAAAGTTCTCGAGGATAACTTTTTTATAAGGCATTTCTCCACAACCGGCATCTAAAAGTTTTCCCTTAAACTGCCCTCGAAGTGCCCAAAGCGCTTTGCTTATTGAAGTTCTTACAAAATACCTATCGAGGGTAGACGTTGAAAATTCTATATCTGTAAATAGGTTGTTCAATTTAAATCGTATTATTTTTTATTTTACTATCATACAAAACATGGTACTGTTCAATCATAGCATTCAATGAAAATTCAGTTGACCTTTGAACATTGAACTTAGATTTACTCTCCATCCAATCCCTATCATTCAATCTATTAACCATTAGCTCTGACAATCCCTTAGCATCGCCAGGCTCAACGAGACAATCGACATCGCCGATAATTTCAGCCAATGCTCCAGTATTATAGCCCAAAACAGGTAAGCCCATACTCATGGCAAATGGTGTAACTTGACCAAAACTCTCTTGAAAAACAGGGGCAATAAATAGATCAAACTTACCATAAATAGAAGGTAAACGCTCATATGGAACATACGAATAAAAGGTAAACTGATCCATTAACTTTTGGGCTTCTACTGCTTTTATAAATATAGGTTTTAACTCACCATCACCAACGATATGAACATGTATTTCACTATCCGCTAATGCGGCTAATATAAAAGGGTCTATTGATGATGCTTTTAATTTATGATCATCCAAACGATAAACCATTCCAATATTCTTTTGAAATACTAAAGCTCCTTCGCGTTTAAAGAAAGACAAATCGGATCCGGGGTAGATCACAGCATTATTACACCCATCTCCACCAAAATCATCTTTTACATATTCACTGACAAAAATATAGTCCACATCACTCTTATTGAAATAATAAGGAACTACCGGTAAGTTTATATTTTGAATAATTGGAATTTTCAATTGCTCAAGTTCTCTAAATATTGAATAATACCATTGCCAAGTGCTGTCTTCCCTACTCCACATGGTTCCCCAATGAATATGAACAATATGAGGATCAACATCTTTC
>CBFHLF010000188.1:0-4030 GCA_965656555.1 uncultured Acidiluteibacter sp.
TATACAAAAGTTCGGAATTCGTGCTACCTTTGAGATACAATTCTAGAGAAAAGATATTATGAAACTAAGAGCGGAAAATATCATTAAAAAATACAAGAAGCGAACTGTTGTAAAGGGCGTTTCTGTAGAAGTGGAACAAGGTGAGATTGTAGGCTTGCTCGGGCCTAACGGTGCAGGCAAAACTACTTCCTTCTATATGATGGTTGGCTTAGTAACTCCCAATGAGGGTAAAATTTTTTTAGATGGAGACGATATTACTGCATTGCCAATGTATAAACGCGCTCAGCGAGGAATTGGATATCTAGCACAAGAGGCTTCTGTTTTTAGAAAACTGTCAGTAGAAGATAATATAAAAGCGATCTTAGAAATGACCAAGCTCTCTAAAAAGCAACAGTCTGAGAAGTTAGAAAGCTTATTAGACGAATTTAGCCTTCACCATGTAAGAAAGAATAGAGGTGATTTGTTGTCAGGAGGAGAACGCCGAAGATGTGAAATCGCTCGTTGCTTAGCTACGGACCCTAAATTTATTCTATTGGATGAGCCATTCGCAGGAGTAGACCCTATTGCTGTTGAGGATATTCAAGGAATTGTAGCAGGGCTAAAAAAACGAAATATTGGTATTTTAATTACCGACCACAATGTGCAAGAGACTCTAGCCATTACTGATAGAGCCTACTTGCTTTTTGAGGGTAACATTTTGAAGGCAGGCACAGCAGAAGAGCTGGCTGCAGATGAACAAGTTCGAAAAGTTTACCTTGGACAGAACTTTGAACTAAAAAAGCCTAAAGTAAATTAAGCTTCTACCAATTCAAATTCGAAACTTTCCATCAACTGGTTTGCTAATATCTTTTTGCAGGCTTCTTCTACCTTCGCAGTAGCAGTTGACTTATCAGCCGCTTCTATTTCTAATGTGATATGCTTACCAATTCGTACATTTTCTATTTCGCTCAGGTTTAAGTTTTTTAAACTTGAAGTAACTGCTTTTCCTTGTGGATCTAGTAATGCTTTTAATGGCATAATGTCTATTTCGGCTCTAAATTTCATTGGATGTTTTGATGGAATTAGTAATAACTGATAATATGATGTACAAAATTAGAATAATTGGGATAGCTATAAAATAAAATAGCACAAATAGTATGATGGAACTACCAATAAAACTAAATTTTAGTTGATTGTCTTTCCATTTAAAGCTGCTAAACTTTAATGCAAAAAGGGGAATTTCTGCAATGAGTAAAAGCGACCAGACAATAGTATTTGCAATAATAAAAATAGGCTGGGTCATGATTTCATAAACTGAGTTTGCGAGCTCAGAGCTAAAGTGCACTGCTTGCCATTCGATAAGCGGGATAGAAAGCCAAAAAAGTGCATTTGCTGGTGTAGGAACGCCAATAAATGAAGAAGTCTGTCGTTCATCGATGTTAAATTTAGCTAATCGGTAAGCAGAAAAAATAGCGATAATAAAAGCAATGTAGGGAATAAATGGCTGTTCTGGAAATAGCTCTATCAGCAGCTGGTAAACGATAACTGAAGGAGCAAAACCAAATGTAATTACATCAGCTAAGCTATCTAACTCTTTACCAATTGGCGACGAAACCTTTAAAAGGCGAGCAGACAATCCATCAAAAAAATCTAAAAATGCGCCGACTAAAATTAATAGAGCTGCTTCTGCTAAAAGACCCTGAAAGGCAAAAACTACAGAGATACAACCCGAAAATAAGTTGGAAGATGTGATGATATTTGGGATACTCTTTTTCATACTTGAATTCAATTTAGCAAAAGTAAGGATATCTTAAAGAGGTTATGCCTAAAAAACACCTTTAAGTCACAATTAGAACATCTCACCGAAAAATAAGTGAGTAAACTACAGAAATACGTAAATTTGAGTAATAAAATGATGAAATTGGAGTTATTACACCATTCATTATTTTTACAAATACTCCAAAAGTTTTATGATAAAGCAACTGTTTTCTTTTACCATAGCCCTAGCTTCTGTTTTCTGTGCATCTGCTCAATCTAGAAAATATAGTAATGAGTTTTTAAATATTGGTGTTGGTGCTCGGGCATTGGGTATGGGTAATGCCTTTACTGCAAGAGCGAATGATGTAACTTCAGCCTATTGGAACCCTGCCGGTCTAACTCAAATGGAAGATGACTTTCAAGTTGGTCTGATGCATGCGGAGTATTTCGCCGGGATTGCGAATTATGACTATGGTGGTTTTGCAACTAGAATTGATGATAAGAGCGTTTTTGGTATTTCTGTTTTGCGCTTTGGGGTAGATGATATACCGAATACGACACAACTAATCGATCAAGATGGAAATATTAGTTATGATAAGGTAACCTCTTTTAGTGCTGCAGATTATGCCTTTTTACTTTCGTATGCTCGAGAGACGAATATAGAGGGCTTAAGCATTGGTGGAAATGCCAAAGTGATTTATAGAAATGTTGGGGATTTCGCTAATTCATACGGTTTTGGCCTTGACGTCTCTGCTCTATATAAGCGTGGGAATTGGCTTTTTTCTGCAGTAGGTAAGGATATAACCACTACTTTTAATGCGTGGAGTTACTCTCTAGATGAAGAAACAACGGAGGTATTTGCAGTAACGGGAAATGAGCTTCCTGAAAATGGACTTGAATTAACACTTCCGCAGCTTGTTTTGGGTGTAGGCCGAAAATTTCCGATTGGTTCGAAATTTTCTATATTTCCTGAATTAGATCTAGGAGTAACATTTGATGGAGAGAGAAATGATTTAATTAGTTCTGATCCAATATCCATAGATCCACGTTTCGGAATGGAAGTGGCATTTCAAGAATTTATATTTTTAAGAGGCGGCGTTGGTAACTTTCAAAAGACAACAGACGTATTTGGAGTTAGAGAAACTAGTTTTCAGCCCAATTTTGGAGTCGGTTTTAAATACAAAGGTTTCTCTTTAGATTATGCTCTGAGTGATATTGGCGACCGATCTGTCGCTTTGTACTCGAATGTGTTTTCGCTGCGAATAGATTTGAATAAAAACGGAGGCTAGTGGTAAAAAAGATACTCTTTTACATTGTTTTTTTATGTTCTACGACACTGATCGGACAAAATTTCGGCAACGAGTGGATTGATTACAGCCAGAAATACTATGAGTTTAAAGTCGCTGAAGATGGTGTCTACCGGATCAATTATGCCAATTTGCTCAGTGTTGGCATCCCAGTTAATTCAATAAATCCCAACAATATTCAGCTTTTCAATCGTGGTGCAGAAGTACCATTATTCATTGAAGGTGATGCCGACAATTCATTTGATCCTGCTGATTTTATCGAGTTTTATGCCCAAAAGAATGACGGTTGGCTAGATTCTGTTTTATACAAAGGGTCCGAAAATCAACCGAACCCATATTACAGTTTGATCAATGATACGGCTACGTATTATTTGACTATCAGTAATGCTACTAATAGTCTAAGGTATACGGTAGAGTCAGCAAGTGACTTTGGAAATTACTCCCCTGTTTCTAATGTGAAGGTAGAAAAGGTATTGCCATTTAACACGAATTATTATGATGGAGCAACCATTCAAGGACAGGCCACAAGTCCTGAATATGTTCCTACCGAAGGTTGGTTAAGCCGCGTAATAAGTAACTCTGGCTCTCAAGTTTTCTCTACGTTAATTAATTCAGAAAAGGCGGTTGCCAATGGGAGCGCCACATTTGAGACTGTTGTAACTGGTCAGTCCGATTTTGGACCCATTGCCACAGGTGATCACCATTTGCAGTTATCATTCGGAAACCAATTAATCGATACCATTTTTGAGGGTTATCGATTTATCCATATACGACGACAATTTTCAACCAATGAGTTGGGGCCAATAAACACCAACCTTACTTACCGTCAAATAGATGATTTGGGTGCAGGAAGTGACCGAATGGCAATGGGGTACGCTAAACTTACATATGATCACTTGCCGGACGCTGAAGGGAAATCAACCTTTAAGTTTCAAATACGAGATAATTCGTCGTTTAATAAAAGTTATTTTAAGTTCATCAATTTC
>CBFHLF010000189.1:0-4013 GCA_965656555.1 uncultured Acidiluteibacter sp.
AGTCAGTTTAACATTTAATGCATCTTGTCCATCAAATAAAGACTCTATCCCTTCTCTTAGCACAATATCTTCTTCAAAGTTGAATATATCATAGATCGACTTACCTACAACATGCTCATTAAAAAAGAAGAAATGATGGTCTTCTGAAGCGAGTATAATACCAGACTTATCTAGTTTGAAAAGTATTTCCAGCGGTTGATTGTTATTAAATTCATTATCAGAAATACGTTTACGATCATCAAATTCTGCCACTCGTTCAGTATAAATAAGCACCTTTTCTCCATTTTCAACAGGCACAAAAAATACACGATAACCTTTAAAAAGCTCAAGTTGAAAAGATCCATTAAGCGCAGCTTCAATCAGCTTTTCGTACCCATTCCTTACCTCTGTAAGGTCTTCAAAGGATTTGGAATTAGAAAAAAAGAAATCATTGAACGAAAAGTCATCAAATGTATTTACCTCACCTTTTATAATCTGAAAAGATTTATCTATCAATAAATAGTTGGTAAAGGTTAATTTTTTAACCTGATCTAAAGGATCTAATTCTAACTTCATAATATGCAATTACAGCAACTAAAATAAGAAAACAATACAGATTTACTAATTGGGTGCATCAATTAGAAATTTCAAAAAACTTATCTTGCATTGCTTAAACATAAATAAGAATGGAAAAAGAAGTATTGTTTACAAACGACGCCGTAATCTTAGGAATATTAATGCTTATACTAGCAGTGATATTTGTGACCTCATCAAGCAAAAAGCCAGGTTGGCAAAAGTTTTACACCTTCGTTCCTGCACTGCTGCTATGCTATTTTGTGCCTAGTTTGTTAAATACCTTCGGGCTAATCAACGCAGAGGAATCTAATCTCTATTTTGTCGCTTCTCGTTACCTACTCCCCGCCAGTTTAGTGCTACTCTGCTTAAGCATAGATATTAAAGGAATTCTGAAACTGGGGCCCAAAGCAATTATTATGTTCTTAGCAGGAACGCTTGGAATTGTGCTTGGTGGACCTATATCTATACTTGCTTTATCATTCTTTGCTCCTGATTTAGTTGGAGGGGCAGGACCTGACGAGGTATGGAGAGGACTAGCAACAATAGCAGGTAGTTGGATTGGCGGTGGAGCAAATCAAACCGCAATGAAAGAAATATATCAACCAAGTAATGAATTATTCTCTGCTATGGTCACAGTAGACGTAATTGTTGCGAATATTTGGATGGCATTTCTGTTATTTGGAGCCGGTATTTCTAAAAAAGTAGATGGCTTTTTTAAAGCAGACGCATCTGCAATAGATGCGGTAAAGAAAAGTATCGAAGATTATAGACTAAGCGTAAATAGAAACCCAACCTTAACCGATATGTTTGCCATTTTGGCCATCGGGTTTGGAGGCACTGCTTTAGCACATTTTGGATCAGATCTAATTTCTCCAATAATGCAAGGCTACCAAGAAACACTAGATGCATATCGACTTAGCTCACTTTCAAGTGGGTTCTTTTGGCTAGTAATCATAGCCACTTTAGCAGGATTAGCTTTGAGTTTTACCAAACTGAAGTCCTATGAAGGTGCAGGAGCATCTAAGTTTGGTAGCGCATTTTTGTATGTACTAGTGGCTACCATAGGCATGAAAATGGATGTCACAGCAATTTATCATAACTTAGGGTACTTTGCGATTGGATTAGTATGGATGTTAGCACATGTAATCATTCTGTTAGTGGTTGCTAAGCTAATCAAAGCGCCATTTTTCTTTGTCGCAGTCGGTAGTCAGGCCAATGTTGGAGGTGCAGCCTCTGCACCTATCGTAGCCTCTGCATTTAGCTCATCATTAGCACCAGTGGGTGTTCTTTTAGCAGTATTTGGCTATGCTGTAGGAACTTTCGGTGCGATTATATGCGCTCAATTAATGCAAATAGTAAGTCAATAATCACCTAATTATAAAATACTATGAAAACAGTTGGAAAAATATTCGCCAGTGCTCTTGCCGTAATTATTTCAGCATACTTGATACCTGGTGTAGAAGTAAGTGATTTCTTAACAGCGATAATTGTAGCAGTAGTTTTAGCATTGGTTAATTTCTTTGTAAAACCGCTATTGGTCATCATTACAATTCCTGTTACCATTCTTACCTTAGGTCTCTTTTTATTGGCCATCAATGCCTTTATGATTCTAATGGTCGATAGCTTTGTTGATGGATTTACTGTAGATGGATTCTGGTGGGCATTACTTTACAGTTTTGTACTCTCAATTGTAAGTTCAATTTTTGGAATCGCTGATAATAAAGAAAAGTAATGGTAAAGTATACAGACCCGATGTTCAAGGCTGATGAATTGGCTGGTAAAACAATTATTGTAACTGGTGGTGGCACAGGCTTGGGAAAGTCTATGGTGCGTTACTTTATGACTATAGGCGCCAAAGTGGTTATCTGCAGCCGTAAAGATGAAGTCATTCAGCAAGCAGCCGCTGAATTAAGAGAAGAAACTGGTGGAGAAATCTTAGCCGTGCAATGCGATGTTAGAAAACCATTGGAAGTAGACAAGGTATTGCAGCAAGCCATCGAAGCGTTTGGGGAAGTGAACGGTTTAATCAATAATGCTGCGGGTAATTTTATCAGCCCTACCGAGCGTTTATCACCAAAAGCATTTGATGTAGTGGTTGATATTGTGCTGAAAGGAAGCTATAATTTTTCATTAGCATTGGGCAAATATTGGATCGAAAACAAGATTAAAGGCACAATGATGAACATTGTCACTACATACGCTTGGACAGGTTCTGGATATGTAGTTCCTTCAGCTTGTGCGAAGGCCGGTGTATTGGCACTTACTAGATCTCTAGCTGCAGAATGGGCAAAATATGGTATCAGAGCAAATGCGATTGCTCCTGGTCCATTTCCTACGGAGGGTGCATTTAGCCGTCTGTTTCCGGAGAGTGTTTTAAAAGATATCGACCCATTGCAGCGCATTCCTGCTAAGCGATTTGGAGAACACCAAGAACTGGCGAATCTAGCAGGTTATTTAATGTCAGACTATTCCGTTTACATGAATGGTGAAGTCGTTACCATAGATGCAGGAGAATGGCTTTACAATGCAGGGGAGTTTACCAACATGGATAAAGTCCCTGCTGAGTCTTGGGATGAAATTGCCAAACATGTTAGGGGCAAAAAATAGAAAAAGGTGCTGAATAATCTCAGCACCTTCAACAAACGAAAACAGAAAAACAATCATAACTAACCCCTTAACCCGATTGTTTAGCTGAATTTCCAATCTTAATTAAACCAATTACGAAAAAAGAACATAACTGGATTTAAAAACTTTCACATGAGTAACGAACTTTCATTCTTTCTCCTTTGCTTCACCTCCTTTATCACTTTAATGAACCCATTAGGGATTATGCCGGTATTTCTTACCATGACGGGCCAATTGGAACAAAAGCAACGCACCAAAACAGCGTTAAAAGCAGTGATTGTTGCCTTTTTATCGTTGGTAGTATTTGCATTTAGTGGTCAAGTGTTGTTTAACTTTTTTGGTATTTCAGTGAATAGTTTCAGAGTAGTGGGCGGTATTATCTTCTTTATGATGGGGTATGACATGTTACAAGCTAGGTTAACAAAAATCAAAGTGAACAAAAGTGAAATCAGTGAATACGTCGATGATATCTCAGTAACTCCTTTAGCTATTCCTATGATTTGTGGTCCCGGAGCCATTACCAATGCCATTGTATTAATGGAAGATGCTGTTCATTTAGAAAGCAAAGCAATTATGATAGGAACGATGCTGTTGATATGTATCATCATCTTTTTAGTACTATGGGGCGCTACTCAAATCACCAAACTATTAGGCACTACTGGCAATAAAATCCTGATGCGATTGATGGGACTAATCGTAATGGTAATCGCAGTTGAATTTTTCTTTAGTGGGCTTAAGCCGATTCTAATCGATATTTTAAGAAGTGTTTAATCGACCAATACTACGAACTATTCTTATTAGCCTATACTTTTTAGTTGGTTGGCTAAGCGCTG
>CBFHLF010000190.1:0-3954 GCA_965656555.1 uncultured Acidiluteibacter sp.
ATCATTCAAACGCAGTCTAAGTGGATTTTACTTATTCCAAGAAATCAATTTCTATCTTCTTCGGTAATGAATAAAATAGTACACTTTGAATTAATGAGTTAACTAAATTTCAAACAGAAATTTTGAATCAGCTTAATTACGATTTAAATAATCACTGCTAAAACAACTACAAATAATTAACACTCGGAACTTTTAAGTTCCTTACAAAAAGGAATAATATGCATTTAGACGGAGAATATATAATAAAAGTAAAATTTACTGACATGGGAGTACCTACAGGACCTTACACAGGTGAACTAATTGAACACATTTGCCTAGAACAGGCCTATGCTTGTTCTAAACTGAATAATAAGGACATCCCCGAAAAAAGGGCGGGGTTTTCGGTGGAAGTAATTAGCAAACATTCTGACCTAAGTAAAAATAGAGATGACTACAAGAGTTAAACTTAAAAGCAAATAGCATAAATCGAGTTGATGGCACCGACTAAAATATCCGGAGCGCACCTCTTACACTAACGCACATTTAGGACTCGTTAATGATGCATCAAAGTTTGCAGTATTCGACTTAACTTATTAAATATTTCTTTTTCAGCCATTCAATTGTAATTGCTGTTCTTAATATTATACTTTGAGCTACTAACCATAATTCCTTTTTTGTTCGCAGCAAAAAGTATAATTATCTTTTTTAATTAATTAACCAAATAAATCACCAAGTATTTCTTCATTAGTAACTAATATTTTTTCGCTTGGGAACATTATATCATCACTTAAAGCCTTTTTCCGCTTCAACCTATCATTCAAAATTTCATCAAAAGACATTCGCTCATTTGGCAAAGTGGCAATTGGATAATATATATGCACATCCTTTGTTTGACCAATTCTATAGACTCGATCCGTTGCTTGTTGTTCTTTAGAAGGGTTCCAATGGCGACTATAATGAATTACATGGTTTGCACCGACAACATTTAATCCAAAACCAGCTGCAATCGGTGACATTAAAATAATGTTGAATCCATGTATTGATTGAAACTTATCTACCAACTTTTGGCGGCTCATCTTAGAATCATTGTAGTTGCTTGTACTAGGAACGTCTCCGTTAACAATATCTACAGAAATATCAAATTCTTCTTTTACTACATACCTTAGGATCAATTGCATTTTACGCTTTTCAGTAAATATAATAACCTTTTCATCCTTTGCTTTTATAGCATATAATAATCCTAAAGTAGTTTTCAACTTTGCAGACTCCTTTAAATTCCGATAGTCCAAATCATTGTCAGAACGAACCAATTCACTATGGTCAGCTATGGATTTCATTTCATGAATTGCCCTTAGCATTGCAGCACCTTTTAATAAGTCATTTTCTTTTAAATAGGTCAATTGATTTAAGACATTCATATACAGTGTTAGCTGTAAACCAGAAAATTCTTGCCTTATAAAGTGTTCTTCTTTTCTAGGTAAATCTTTTGCAACGTCAGACTTTAACCTTCGAAGAAACTTATTCTGAATTATCTCTCTTATTCGCTCGGAATTTAACTCTTCATTTTTGATATTTTTATTAAAAAGTTTAGCACTGCCTAAAATACCAGGGACGCAGAAGTCCATCAAACACCATAAATCTAGCAAACTGTTTTCTACAGGTGTACCAGTGAGGGCAATCTTAAATTTAGTTTTAAGGCCTTTCGAAGTATGTGTAACTAATGCAGCGGGGTTTTTAACTTTTTGCGCTTCATCTAAAGCTACAACACCCCAATTAACTGTGCAAAAACCAACCGCATTTATTCTCATTGTTTCATACGTTGTTATGCAAAGAGGTGGAATATCTGATGAATACCCATCACGAATATTATGCAGACTTGGCAGCACGTTTCCTTTTAATACTATTAACTCATAGCTTTTATTTTGAAAGAAAAGATTGTATTCCTGTATCCAATTTTCAATCAATGATGATGGGCAGACAATTAGTGCTGGCATTGTTTTATTAGACAATTTGTCTGCAATTGATTCTAGAAAATATAGAATTTGAAGTGTCTTCCCTAAGCCCATATCATCTGCCAACAAGACACCAGGAGCCTTAAGTTGGAAGAAGGCTGCCTGCAACCATGCAATTCCTTCAACTTGGTGGCCTTTCAATTGAAAATTTGAGTTAAAGTAATTTGCTTTATCTATAGTATAGTTCTTAATTACATCTTCATCTGAGGAAGTGCTAAAGGACAATTCTTCTAGATTGTCTTTTACAATTAGAAACTCTTTGAAATTTTCTTCAATTTCTTCTTTACTGATTTGAGTTTTATCATGAAAAATTAGTTTTGATACTCTTAGCGCACTCTTAACACTATCTACACCAAATGACTTCCCCTTGAACTGAACTGTTTTCATTTCTGCTTCTAATGCCAGTTGATAGGAGTTTTTTAAAAGCTCGTATTCGTAACTATCATGCACAAAAATATACTCCTCAGAAACTTTAAAGCCAGGAATCCAATTTGAATCAATCTGATTTATAACGGGAATCGAAGGTGGTGAAAAAATTTGCAGTCCTAACACACGGTCACTGAACAACTCTGATAGGTCAACCAAATCAGGATCAAATAAGCGCAAAGGGTCACTCACCAAAGTTTTAAGCTCTTCCCCTTCAAAATGAGACTTGGCTTTTATCACCTCCAATTGGTTTTTTAAAGATCTGTTTTCCTCTGTAAACAAAACTCTAGTTTTTACTCCATTGGCCCTTCTATATGAATATTGATCTTTTACTCGTGATATTCTTTCGAATTCTCCGGTAAACTCTTCATCGCCTACTATCATTGGATAAATAGTTAAACTTTCGTTTTCTATTTTAACATCTAATTTTATTTTGTCAGGGTAATTAATTTCTTGGTTATTCAATAAATCATCTAAGATAATTAGTTCACTATTGCATTCCTTTTTTAATTGGGCAAATTTGGCGAAGCCTTTATTTCCTAATTTCTTACTCGTTAAAGCGTTAAACTCTTCTACTAAAATTAATGCTTTTGCCATTTCTTCGGGAATGGAATATCGAAGAATACCATTGCACTTAAGAAAGAAGCCATCTTTGATTAATGGCAATAGAGAACCTTTATTATTATAGTAGTCAACGAATAATCTGGTTTCATCGAATAGTAAACCAGGGCCTTCCATCCTTATTCTTGCAGTGCCTGAATAATCTTCAGGAAGGTTCAGCCATCTCCTAGAGAATTCATCAAATTGATAAAAGTTTTGATTTGGAATTTGGTAATTATTATCCTCTTGAACTAATAAACCATCTTCTATTAGTGATTCAATTAACTCTAGCTGAGTTTCAGTATATTTAAATTGAAGTTCAATAAAATTTGACTTTTGAATGATCATGATGCAAATACTTTAATCCATAAATCCATTCTTCCTGTCCAGTTTCCATTGTGAACTATTTTACCTTCTAAATTTAAATAATGTGCTACTCCATTAATATAACCCATATTGGTATGTTCATTTCGTGAAGGTGAGCAAGCCATATTCATTTCAGGATGCTTTAACTCTCCAAGACTGTTTGGTGCAGATGGAATCCTATTATTATCTTTTCTATAATTATAAATGGCACCAGAATCTGTAAATTCAAGTATTTGAAATTTTGATATCTCCATAAGAATTCCTGCGTTAGATTTAGATGATGAAGTAAGCTGAAATCTTCCTGTAGACATACCTTTTTCGTTTTGAATATATGGACTAATTCTATCATCTTTTAATAGTAGTCTCTTAGATTCATGTGATCCATACACTTTAACCGATTGAATCATATCCAGCTTACCCAACCAATATTGCCCCCTTTCTGAATCTTGCATTAATTTGGTAAAGAAGATTTCAATAAATGACCCTAAGATCCACTTGTTAAGAATGTTTCTAGCCTTTTCTAAATTGACTTTATCTGTATTATTCGCGCCTTCCCAAACAGTCCAGTTAA
>CBFHLF010000191.1:0-3944 GCA_965656555.1 uncultured Acidiluteibacter sp.
GTGTGCTAATATTTCTACACGACTAGCGGACACTACCGCTTCCTTTACATCTACAGTAGTCTGGGCATTAGCTACTTGTAGTGATATTAGCGTGAGAATTGAGAAAACAACTCTTTTGGTTGAAAGGGCCATATTTTTTTTGGCGAGCAATATTACCAAATATATCAATGCACCCTTTATAAAGCAGACAATGGTTTGCGCTTCTAAGGAAGAATTAGTTTTCCAAAATTATTAACATAGCTTAGAATTTTGAGGGAGTAGGCGTATTTTTGATAACTGTCTAAACGTAATTAAATCTGCCCTAGCTATGTGCCAATTTTCCCATCTTCATTGTCATTCTCAGTTCTCTTTACTTGATGGGGCTGCATCCATTCCTGGAATGATGGCAAAAGCAAAAGCAGATGGAATGCCTGCCATCGCATTGACAGATCATGGTAATATGTTTGGGGCGTTTCAGTTCGTAGCTGAGGCAGCAAAAGCTGGAATTAAACCTATTGTTGGGTGTGAATTTTACTTGGTGGAAGATCGATTTAAACGTGAGTTTACCAAAGGAAGTAAAGACAAACGATACCATCAATTACTATTGGCAAAAGATCAGCGAGGCTACCAAAACTTATCAAAGCTTTGTTCACTTGGTTTTTTAGAAGGATTGTATGGTAAATACCCTCGAATCGATAAAGAGTTATTGAAGCAATACAAGGAAGGCCTAATTGCAACCACTTGTTGTATTGCATCGGAGGTACAACAGACCATTTTAAATGAAGGAGAAGCTAAAGGCGAAGAGGTTTTCAAAGAATGGTTTGAGATTTTTGGTGATGATTATTATATCGAAATACAACGCCACGATTTAGGTGAAATCGACAATACAGGAATGACCCAAGAAGATGTGAATCAGATTCTCATCAAATGGTCTAAAAAATATGGCGTAAAATTAATTGCGACCAACGACTCCCACTACATCGAAGAGGAAGATTGGTTAGCACACGACATTTTATTGTGTGTAAACACAGGAGATAAATTGAGCACCCCAAGAGGTTATGGTAAAGGTTTTCGATTTGGATTTCCAAACCACGAGTTCTATTTCAAAACTACCGAAGAGATGAAGGCATTGTTTCAGGATATACCTGAAGCGATAGATAATACCAACCTGATCGTCGATAAGATTACAACTCCTGAGCTTAAGCGTGATATTTTATTGCCCAATTATACCTTGCCTGAAGGGTTTTTAACGCAAGATGATTACCTAAAGCACTTAACCTATATCGGTGCTAAAAAGCGTTATGGTGAAATTACCGCAGAAATTCAAGAACGTTTAGATTTTGAGCTTAAGATCATCAAGGATATGGGGTTCCCCGGGTACTTCCTAATTGTTCAGGATTTCACCACCATCGCTAGAGACTTGGGTGTGTCTGTAGGGCCTGGCCGTGGATCTGCTGCAGGGTCAGCAGTGGCTTTTTGTGTCGGAATTACCAATATTGATCCAATTAAATACAAGCTGCTTTTTGAGCGTTTCCTAAATCCGGAGCGGGTTTCCATGCCGGATATTGATATTGATTTTGATGACGATGGCCGTTCAAAAATTATCGATTATGTAGTCAAGAAGTACGGAAAGAACCAAGTAGCACAGATTATTACGTATGGGTCTATGGCCGCCAAATCATCTATAAAAGATGTTGGGCGGGTGTTGGATATTCCACTGCCGGATGTAGAGAAGCTCACCAAAATGGTACCTGATATTTCATTGTCGAAGGTGTTTAATTCTACGGAAGAGTCACTGAAAAAAATGCTCAATGCTGAGCAACAAGAACAGGCAAACCAAATGAGAAGTATTGCTGCCGGAAGTGACATTTTTGCCGATACACTTAATCATGCGAAGAAGTTAGAAGGTTCTGTTCGGAATACTGGAATTCATGCTTGTGGAGTAATTATTTCCCCTGACGATATTACCAATTACATCCCTGTTTGCACTGCTAAAGATGCGGAATTACTTGTGACTCAATACGACAATAAGGTAGTTGAAGACGCAGGACTATTAAAAATGGATTTCTTGGGGCTTAAAACGTTGACCATTATCAGAGATGCAATTGCGCTGATCAAGGAGAACTATGGGGTTGAAATTGATCCTGATGAGATTCCGTTGGATGATGTAAAGACGTATGAATTATACCAACGAGGAGAAACCAATGGAACCTTCCAGTTTGAGTCTGGAGGAATGCAGAAGCACCTAAAAGATCTCAAGCCAACAGATATAGAAGATTTGATTGCGATGAACGCATTGTATCGTCCCGGTCCTATGCAGTTTATTGAGCTATTTATTCAGCGAAAGCGAGGAGAGGTAGAGGTAGAATATCCGCATGAATTGCTAAAAGATATTCTGAAGGATACCAATGGTATTATGGTCTACCAAGAGCAAATTATGCAAGCTGCACAGATTATGGCTGGTTACTCATTAGGTGAAGCGGATTTGCTTCGAAGAGCCATGGGTAAGAAGAAGATGGACGTGATGCAGGAGCAAAAGGTGAAGTTCGTTGAAGGTGCCTTTAATATCCACCAAGTCGATAAAAAGAAATCATCTGATGTATTTGATATCATGATGAAGTTTGCCGAGTATGGGTTCAACCGTTCTCACTCCGCTGCTTATTCAGTGGTAGCATTTCAAACGGGGTATTTAAAGGCCAACTATCCGGCAGAATATATGGCGGCGGTGATGACCAATAATATGAACGACATTAAGAAAATTACCTTCTTTATGGAGGAATGCCGTCGTATGGGTACTCCAGTGCTTGGTCCTGATGTAAATGAAAGTACGTATAAGTTTGCGGTGAACAAAAATGGAGAGATTCGCTTTGGTTTAGGTGCAGTAAAAGGAGTGGGAGAAGGTGCTGTAGAGGCCATTGTAAATGAACGAAAGGAAAACGGAAACTACACGTCTATTTTTGATCTAACCAAACGGGTGGATTTGCGTGCCGCAAATAAGAGAACGTTTGAAAATATGGCATTGGCCGGAGGCTTTGATTCGTTTGAAGGTGTTCATAGAGCAGTCTACTTTTCCGATACGGGCGATGGGATGACATTTTTAGAGAAAGCACTCAAATTTGGAAGTACGCATCAAGAGGCGTTAAATTCTTCTCAAGTATCACTATTTGGTGAAGCATCGGAAGTAGATATGCCGGAGCCCGAAATACCAAGAGCTACTGAATGGGGAACGATGGAGAAGTTGTCCAAAGAGAAAGATGTAGTAGGAATATATTTGTCCGGTCACCCTTTGGATGATTTTAAGTTTGAGATCGAACAGTTTTGTAATGTAACCGTTAAAGAATTGCACAATTTCGAGAATCTAAAAAGTCGCAAGGAATTGAAGATGGCAGGAATTGTAACAGAAGTGGCCCACCGAATGACTAAAAATGGAAAGCCATTTGGGATTTTAACGTTAGAAGATTACCAAGATGCCTACAAGTTTTTCATATTTGGTGAGGAATATGTAAAATTCAAAGGATACTTGAATCAAGGTTGGTTCTTGTATGTAGTAGGTAGCATTGAGCCCGGTAAGTGGGATAAGACCAAGTTGGAGTTTAAGTTCAAAACAGTGGAGCTGCTAGCGGACATCAAGGATAAGATGACGAAGTCCATTACATTGGATGTAAATATAGATGAGGTGAGCGATGATTTTATTCAGCAAATCGATACTATTGTAAATGGTAATAATGGAAACTGTAAGTTTTCGTTTAATTTAATTGATCGTAAGGAACGAAATACGGTATTGCTAACTTCGCGGAGTAAGAAGATATCGTTGACCGATGAGGTGCTTGATACCTTTGATAATATGTCTGGTGTAGTATATACGGTAGGCTAAAAGTGCCAAATTGTCGGGAAAAACACTTTGGTAACCATTTTGTAAACGTAAATTTGAAAATAAGTATAATAACAATAAACAGATAGCAATG
>CBFHLF010000192.1:0-3891 GCA_965656555.1 uncultured Acidiluteibacter sp.
AAACGTCCAATGTTACATTAGCAACTAGCAAACAATTAAATTTAGACGACCAATTGTTCCGATATGGGATTCGAGTGAATAAGGATTTGGTACAAGATATTCAATCTGCACCAATCCCAATTGTGACAGGGGCTATGGGAAATCAGATCAAAACGGACCTATTTCCCTGGAATTTCTACCCCTTATTCTTACAACAATCTAAACACCCCATTACTAAGGGGCTAGATGCAATTAGGGGCCAATTTGTAAACTCACTAGACTTGGTGGGCAATGATGAAATTCAACGAACAGTCTTGTTAGAAACCTCGCCTTACACCAAGGTCGTAAGGGCTCCTACAAGAATAAGCCTAGACATGGTGAAATTTGAGGCGCAGAAAAGCCAATACAACCAGCAAAACGTCCCTGTGGCTGCTTTACTCGAAGGAGAGTTTGAATCTGTTTACAAAAACAGAGTAACCAAACAAATTTCTGAAAATCCATTAATGAAGTTTAGGGAGCGAAGTAAGCCAACTAAAATGATTGTTATTGGAGACGGAGATATTATTGGCAATTATGTAAAGGAAAGCACGAAAGAGTACTACGCACTAGGTTTTGATCGCTTTACTAAAAAGCTGTATGCCAACAAAGACTTTATCTTAAACTGCATCAATTACCTGATTGACGACAGTGGATTGATGTTAACCAATTCCAAGTCGCTAACGATTCGACTGTTGGACAAAGAAAAGGTAAAAAAACAACGATTGATGTGGCAAACCATTAACATCGCCACACCGATACTGCTTATTCTGCTTTTAGGAGGAATCATCTTCTACTTTAGAAAAAGAAAATACACGAAACACTGATTATGAAAAAGAATATTCTATTACTAATTGCTGCACTCATTTTAGGTGGGATCGCGTATTACATTTACACCACCGACGACAAAAAGACACTCGGAGAGGAGTATACTGACTTTGCCATAAAAGATACTTCGGCTGTTGTAAAATTCAAGATTTCGACGCTTAACCAAACAACTACCCTACAAAGAAAGGAGAAAGGTTGGATTGTCAATGATGGAATTAATGCACGACCAGATGCAGTTAACTTAATTTTAAAAACATTTAGACAGATTCAGGTACTTAACCCAGTAGCTGATTTCTATGCCAAGGGTGTGATAAAAAGAATGTCTAGTTCTGGCATCAAAGTGGAGATTTTTACTGAAGAATCTGGCGACGAACCTGAAAAAGTGTGGTATGTTGGTGACCCTACGGCTAGCAATATGGGAACCTATATGTTGCTTGAAAAAGATGGGATAAAATCAAGCAGACCTATGGTAACCCATTTACCGAGTAATTATGGTTATTTGACTAGTCGGTTTTTCTTAAAGGAAGAATTGTGGAAAGATCCAATTGCTTTAAAAATGCCTCCAAAAGAAATCAGAAAAATTACGGTAAAGAGCCCATCTAAAGTACAAAATGAGTTTAGCATTGAACACTTTGGTGATAATAAATTCACGTACACCAACCTTAAAACGGAAGAGAGCCAACCGGTGAGTTTTGAGACTGCTATTCCCTATTTTAAGCGTGCATCTAAGCTAGCATATGAATACGAGGATGTGAAGACAGAAGATGCCATTATTGATTCAATCTTTTCAAGTAAAGCACAGTATGAATTAACCCTTGAGCATATAGACGGCCATAAGCAACAACTTTGGGCGTATTATATGCCTGTGAGAAAAGGGGCGAAAGATTTAAAAGGTCAAATGCTGGTGTATCACAATGAGCGGTTGTACGCTAAAAGCACCCTCAATGAAGGGCGAGCTCTTGTAATTCAGAACTTTTTATTTGATCAAGTATTAAAATCAGAGGCCATTCTAGACCCTGAATCTGTTAATAAGTAATGGTAAGTTTTACCACAGTTTTTTAGAGAAACTTATAAATTTGCTTTAGTCAAAAACTATAATTTTTATACATGAAATTTATTGTATCAAGTTCGGCACTTCTAAAACAATTACAGATTGTATCTGGTGTATTAAGCAGCAATAACTCACTTCCAATTTTAGATAACTTTTTATTTGAAATTAATGAAGATGAAATTACTATTTCCGCTTCAGACTTAGAAACTACGATGACTACTAAGCTAGCTGTTGAGGCTAAAGATAGTGGCATGATTGCTATACCTGCGAAATTGTTATTAGATACGCTTAAAGCATTTCCTGAACAGCCACTCACATTTACAATTGCAGAAAATTTTGGAATAGAAATTAGCTCTGACTTTGGTCGATATAACTTAACCGGACAAGACGCTACTGAATTCCCTAAAACGCCTGCAATTGATGATCCATCAGCGATGAAACTTGAAGCTTATATGCTTGCAAGCGCAATTGAAAAAACCATCTTCGCATCAGGTAATGATGAACTAAGACCGGTTATGTCAGGCGTATTTTTCCAACTCAGCAGTGAAGGAAGTATTTTCGTAGCTACAGATGCACACAAATTGGTGAAATATGGCAGAATAGATGCGAAGAGCGACAAAAGCTCTTCATTCATTATGCCTAAGAAGTCACTTAACTTGCTTAAAAATGTTTTGGGAGCTGTTAATGAAGAAGTATCGGTAGAGTATAATGAGACCAACGCTTTATTCTCATTTGCATCTACTACGCTTGTTTGTCGATTAATTGATGGTAAATACCCAAATTATGAAGCGGTAATACCAAAAGAGAATCCAAATAAACTAACAGTAGAACGATCTGCTTTCTTGAATGCAATTAAGCGAGTATCCATCTTTTCGAGTAAAACAACACACCAAGTTAGGTTAAAGGTTACCGGAAGTGAGCTTACTATTTCTGCAGAAGACATTGATTTTGCTAACTCCGCAACTGAACGATTAACATGTCAGTATGAAGGTGAAGACATGGAAATCGGATTTAATTCTCGATTTTTAATGGAGATGTTGACCAACTTAAGGTCTGAGCAAGTGAACCTTGAAATGTCTGCACCGAATAGAGCAGGAATTTTAACACCTGTTGAAAAAGAAGACGATAACGAAGAAGTGTTGATGTTAGTGATGCCGGTGATGCTGAATAGCTAATAACAACTTATAAATATCATTGGGTCCCGTTCTTCTGCATACAGCAAAGCACGGGACTTTTTTTTGAATACACTACCATGGAATTACTAAAAGAAATGTGCCAAGTAAGGGCTGCATCAGGCGATGAAGCTCCGATGAAAGAATTTGTATTGAACTACATTGAACAAGCTAAAAAATCATGGAAACAATCGCCTACAATTATAGCAGGTGACGATTTTCAAGATTGCGTCATACTTGTTTTTGGTAAACCAAGAACTGCAATTTATGCACACTTGGATTCGATTGGTTTTACTGTAGGTTATAATAATCAATTAATAAAAATAGGAGGGCCACAGCTGATTGAGAATACACTACTCGTAGGTGCAGACAGCCAAGGCGAAATAGAAACCAAGCTTATTGTGGAGGAAAGCGAATCGGGCAAAACGATTCGATGTGATTTTGATCGAGCCATTGACCGCGGTACTAACCTTACCTTTAAGTGTAATTTTAGACTGGAGGGAGAGTATGTACAATCCTGCTACCTCGATAATCGACTAGGAATGTGGAATGCCCTAAAAGTTGCCGAAACACTAACGGATGGTGCGATTGTATTTAGTTGCTGGGAAGAAACCGGCGGAGGAACAGCAGGATATTTAGGAAAATACCTCTACGAAAAATACCAAGTTAGACAAGCCTTAATTTCTGATATTACTTGGGTGACTGATGGAGTCAAACATGGAGAAGGCGTAGCTATTTCATTAAGAGACTCAGGAGTACCAAGAAAAAAATACTTGAACCGTATACTTGAAATTGCCAGAGGTAAAAATATTCCCTATCAACTAG
>CBFHLF010000193.1:0-3885 GCA_965656555.1 uncultured Acidiluteibacter sp.
TTCTGTAAAGATAGTACCCGGATGGTTATTAAGGGTTTCTATGGATTAGGGCTGCAATGTATTTGTGAATCAACAACTAGGAGATTTTTATTTGAAGGTGGTAGAGCAGTCCTGCTAATTTGTCCGAAGAAAAATGAGCTCCCTTTACACGATTCATATCCGGACGTATTACGTAATTGGTCGATGTTCTAAAATCAGCTTTTTCAATATTGGTATTTTCGAAAATTGCAGCAATAAGATCGCATTCGTGGAATCTGGCTCCTGTTAAGTTTGCTTCAGTAAAGTCTACTTCGTGCAATGAGCAATCAATAAATTGTGTCTGTTTCAAATTCAGCTGATAAAAAGAGCTGATATTTAATGTGCAGTTTTCAAAACTTAGGTTCAGCAAAAAGGTGTTACAATCTTCAAAGTGCACGCCTAAAAGCTTACAATCCTTGAAGCTCACTGTTTTTAAGGCCGTATTGGTTAAGCGAGCATTGCTTAAATCACAATCAATAAACTCACAAGAAGTGAAGCTAATGCTCGATAAGTCCATTGACGAAAATTGACAGTTATTGAATGTACAGTATTCAAATTCTGTTTCGTTCAGTTCATTTAATTTTTCAAAGTTTTGGTCTTCAATCATTTTATAAATGAGTTGATTTAAGGGCAATAAAAAAAGCACTCAAGTACACACCTGAGCGCCTTTTCGGTTAGTAAATAGTTAGTGTTTTATAATTTTACGGATGATTTTACTTCCATCGGCTAGTACTACTTCAATGAGGTAAATTCCCTCCTGTTCAGTTAAGTTTAGTACAAGTTTTTTATCAAGGCTTCTGCCTGATGTTATAATTTGCCCAACCATATTTCTCACAGAATAATTTTTCCAACCGATTAATTCACCAAAATCTATTGAAACGCCACCCATGGTTGGGTTTGGGCTAATTGTTAATTGGCTTTCTAATTTATTAATATTGGTACCCACTGAAGTAAATGTCACGCAACTTGAAGTATCGGTGCAACCATTTTCAGTTACTTCTACTGCATAAGCACCATTAATTGTTGGTGTATAAGTTCTATTGGTATCATTAACTAATATTGCGTATCCGTTATTACAATCTAACCACTGGTACTTTGCTCCGACAGCTACCGCTGTTGCAGTTCCCCCTCCTGTAGTTAACCCTATTCCATTATCTACCGTGTTAATAGTTAGTGCAATTGCAATTACGCTGTCGCAGTTTTGTGAATTTGGGATGGTATCGATGTAATTCCCTGAAGAAGTAAATGTAAAATTTCCACTAGGGGATGTGTAAGTATTACAGGATGTCACATTTATATTCGAAAAGGTAGGGTTGTTCACTAGCGTTAGGTTAATGGTAATGATACTATCGCAGCTAGCTGAGTTAGGTATAGTATCAGTATAGGTTCCACTTGAAGTATAAGTGTAATTTCCACTTGGCGAAACATAGGATTGACAGTCCGTAGCTGTTATAGTACTAGCTGTTGAGCCTGAAGTTACTCCTGATCCTGCTATCCAATTTGAAGAGTTTCCTGATAATGCAAAACCATTTAGTGACCCATTATTTCCATTTACTTTGTCTAAGGTACTGGTAATGCTTGCGTTCATTCCTGCAGGGATACCTTCATTTAATGGATAGTAAGCAACCAGTCCACTTGGAAGTGCACAAAACTCATTATTCATATTTGCTCGTAATTGGTTAGTATCTAAAGCAATATCCCAAACACGCACTTCATCTATGTCGCCGGTAAATCCATTTACCCCATCTACACGCTGACCTATCTTTAAGTTATTAGAAGAACCTGTTACAATAGGAACGGTGACATTTCCTGCAATATCTAAAACTCCATCTACGTAGAGGCTTAGTTTATTCGTTAAACTTGGGTCATAAACTACTGCCACATGATGCCACAAACTATCATTAACTGGAATACTTCCGCTTAGTCCATTTCCTCCAACTTCTAGGCGAATAGCATTACTCCACAATACATTTAAAGTAAATCTACCGCCTGTAGTAAAACTACCATAATCCGCAATTACTTGTTGGCCATCTGCAGAAGGCAATGCATCTGCAGTAGTTCTAATCCATGCTTCTATAGTGCGGGGAGCAGTTCCTCCAGGTATGCCACTATAGCCGGTTTGGACGTAATCGTCTATGCCATCAAAAGACAAGGCATTCTGACCCTTAATAAGGGTACTATACAAAAAAAGAGAAGCCAAAAAGACAAATGAGCGAATCATATTAAAACTATTAAATTAGAAATGCAACGATAACGCTTTTTCTCGAAAAGTGAAAGAATGCTATGCACGTCAAGCAAATGCGTAAGCTTTAGTAATGCTTTAATGCAAGTGTTACAATTTCTTTAATTTTATCGAAGGGGAGATCTTTTTCTATATCTATTTGGAGCAGTTTGTATCGTTTTCTTCCTTCAGATTGGAGAAGCGGGTGTTCAATTCGGTAACCATCTGCAAAGCTGATATAAAAGTTTCCTGTCTTTTTTTCTATTCTATTGTAGCTGAATAGTTTGTTGTTGTAGCAGATGAAGGGCATTTGATACTTAAACCTTAGATTCAACTTGGGTTCTAATGACAAAATATAGTTTTTGATGGCTAACATGGCACTTTGATAAGGCTCATCTACTCGGTTGTAATATTCATCAATTGGAGTCATTGGTAACGGGTGCTTTGGTTAGGTTGAAATACTTCTTTAAATGTTGGTTCGTAAAATAGGTACTATCGCTGCTAATGGTGGTTGGATAGATGAAACCTGATTCCGGAAGTTTATTTACTCGTGTTATACCTGCTTCCAGTTGATTCATCGTTTGTATAAAAGCACTGCGATATTCCATGTCCTTTGATATATTATTCCAAAGATAAAAACCAGACACACTAATAGCTAACATAACTAACAACCCTTTTACATTGTAGGGGATTGGCTTTTGTTTCAGGAATTGATGAAGCGATTGAATCGATTTAAAAGTATAGTAAATCAGTAAAATGTTTATAGGGTAAAGGCTTCTGTCTGCGCTTATATCATTCGTTATATACGTGAAAATACCTTGATAAATGGTCAATGCTGCTAAAAAACTAACGATGTAAAACAATAATTGACCAGTAAGTTTACCCGCAGAAATAGAAGGAAGATTTGATGGTAAGAATAGTAATGGAATTCCAATTACCAATAAAAATAGCACCTTAGGTATTATGGTCTTCCATAGTAATAGCGCTACCAATTTTATGTGTAAAAATGGTAAATCCATCAAGGGGACCACATCAAAAGCTAACTGACGTTTATAACTACCTTGTCCGTTTAGGAGATATAATAAACTGATTAATAAAATTAAAGTAAACAACACCATCCACTGAACATTTTGTTGGTCTCCTTTTAATTGATTTACTAGACGTTTTAATAATAGAAAAAGTGTTATCAGTGCTATCGGCATACTGCTCCCGCCGATGTAAACAATCATAGGGATGAATAACAGACCTAAAGCGATGGAGACTCTCTCTTTTAGTGATTGAAAAATATACACCAGCATTAAAGTAGAAGTGAGGTATGCTGTTGTGCTGCAAAGCCAAAACCATACTTCGCCAATATCGAAAGTCCCTAAGAAAATAAAAGCCGTAAGGAATCCTGATATTACGATGGGATTAGCATATCCTTTCGACCATTGTTTAGCAATTAAATAAGCTAAAAATAGGTTCAGTAGGTTGTAAACAGTGAGAAAAATAGGAGTAAAATCATATAGGGATAGCAGGGTAAAGTTGAGTAATAGTGAAGCCCATCTGCTGTTCCAAGTATCGCGCTCAATTTGCACGCTCTCCCAAATATTATTATTGTACAGATAATCCGCAAAGTAAAAGTCATCTGAAGACAGTTCTTGCTG
>CBFHLF010000194.1:0-3842 GCA_965656555.1 uncultured Acidiluteibacter sp.
TATTTCCCTGTTTGATATAGTTGATAGAATAATGAAGGCCAACAGCTAAAATCAGAAATCCTAAATAGTAGGTCACTTGCAAGTGATTGACAAATATTTCAATCGACATAGCAATAGCTACCAGTAACATACCGAGTAAAGCATTTTTTCTGTATGCAAGAATAACACCCCCAAGAACTGGAGCCATGAAGCCAATGGCAAAAGCTTTAGAATTGTGACCGGCCTCAATGATGATATAAAAATAAGAAGAGAAACCAAACGCAATGGCTCCAAAGACTGAAAGCCATGGATTCAACCCAATACACAGCATTAATAAATAAAACCCGAGCATGTAGAAAAAAGTCATACTTATGGGCATTGGCATCAGCTCATTGGTAATACTATGAAAATATGCGAAAATATTGCCTTTATAATCTACCCGAGATGTTTGATAGGTTGGCATCCCTGAAAACATATTTCCTTGCCATAGCGGATCTTCTTTAAAAATATCTTTATGAGCCCGAAGTTCACTGGACATCCCTTTATGTTGAGAAATATCACTCTGCACAACACGATAACCTTGCAAAGCAGGATAGTAATAAACTGCAGCAAGTGACCAAAATAAAACAACTGCTATTATATGCGGTAAAGCTTTCTTAAAATCAAATGCCATAGTATTTTACTTTTTATCGTCCTTTATCTCTTCATAGTCAACATATTCTCCTAAGTCATCCTTTTTGCTAGATCTTTGAGGAGCCCCTGTAATTTTCACTTCACCTTCCTGCCTCTCCGTTCTGGAGTTTCCCGACTGTGTTTGGTTGTAGAACTTTTCTTGTTGTTTATTTATAAATCGTTTGAGAAGCCATGGGAAAACATATCTACCAATAAGCTTTAGGCCGTAATATACGGCAAAAATTATTGCAATAGTTTTAATTAAGTTAACCAAGCCTGCCTCCTGAACCATTATTTACTCAAATATAAGTTTCGCTCAGAATATATCTCCCTAAAGAATTTATCCTTCAAATCAGAAATAAAACGAATTGCTTCTCCTGTTGATTTCATTTCAGGACCAAGCTCCTTATTAACATTTGGGAATTTGTCAAATGAGAAAACAGGAATTTTGATTGCGTAACCTGATTTCTTAGGTGAAAAGTCAAAGTCAGTAACCTTGTTAGCACCCAACATTACCTTGGTTGCATAGTTTACATATGGCTCGTCATAGGCCTTAGATATAAATGGTACCGTTCTTGAAGCTCTAGGATTTGCCTCTATGATATAGACCACTTCATCTTTTACTGCAAATTGAATATTAATCAAACCCTTAGTTTCTAAAGCTACAGCGATTTTTCTGGTATGATCATCGATTTGTTTAAGCACATTCTCACTCAAATCAAATGAAGGTAATACAGCATAGGAGTCTCCACTATGTATGCCTGCTGGTTCTATATGCTCCATTACTCCAATAATGTAAACATTTTCTCCATCACAAATAGCATCTGCTTCAGCCTCTATGGCCCCTGATAGAAAATGATCTAACAAGATCTTATTCCCGGGTAGGTCTTTTAGTATTTCTACTACATGTTGCTCTAACTCTTCCTCATTAATAACAATTTTCATCCCTTGACCGCCAAGCACATAAGAAGGACGAACCAAAAGTGGGAAGCCAATCTCTTTACTCAAGGTTACTGCTTCATCAGCAGTCTCGATAGAACCATACTTTGGATATGGTATATTATTGTCTTTCAGTAGGTCTGAGAAACGACCTCTATCCTCAGCAAGATCAAGAGCATCATAACTAGTTCCAATTATTTTAATACCGTAACGATCTAGTTTCTCTGCAAGTTTCAAGGCCGTTTGACCTCCAAGCTGAACAATTACCCCTTCGGGTTTTTCATGTAAAATAATATCGTATATATGTTCCCAGAAAACAGGCTCAAAGTACAACTTATCAGCGGTATCAAAATCGGTTGATACGGTTTCAGGGTTACAATTAATCATAATCGTTTCATAACCGCACTCCTTGGCTGCAAGAACACCATGCACACAGCAATAATCAAACTCTATTCCTTGACCAATTCTATTAGGCCCACTTCCTAGAACTATTATTTTCTTCTTATCTGATACTGGGGATTCATTCTCTTCTTCAAACGTACTGTAATAATATGGAGTCTTTGCTTCAAATTCTGCCGCGCACGTGTCCACTAATTTATAAACTCGCTTAATTCCAAGATCGTGTCTTTTAGCGAACACTTCACTTTCTAAGCATTTTAACAAATGAGCAACTTGTCTATCTGCATAGCCTTTTTGCTTCGCCTCGTATAAGAGTTCTTTTGGCAAAGAAGAAAGCGTATGACGCTCTATTTCATTTTCTAGAGAAATCATCTCCTCTATTTGTGATAAAAACCACTTATCAATCAATGTTGCACTATGAACTCTTGATAAAGGAATCCCCAATTTTATCGCATCATATATATGAAATAGGCGATTCCAACTTGGGTTCTTTAAGCTGTGCAAAATAACTTCTTGATTGCGTAATTCTTTTCCATCAGCCCCTAGACCATTTCGCTTAATCTCTAACGATTGACATGCTTTTTGAAGTGCTTCTTGAAAAGATCTACCAATACCCATTACCTCTCCTACAGACTTCATCTGCAGACCAAGTGTTTTCTCAGGGCTATCAAATTTATCAAAGTTCCAACGTGGTATTTTTACAATAACATAGTCTAGAGTTGGCTCAAATAAAGCAGATGTAGTTCCGGTAATTTGATTATTTAATTCATCTAAGTGGTAGCCAATTGCCAACTTTGCTGCAACCTTTGCGATTGGGTACCCTGTAGCTTTAGAAGCCAACGCAGAAGACCTAGAGACGCGAGGATTAATCTCAATTGCAATTATATCTTCCTTTTCGTCATTACTTACAGCAAACTGAACATTACATCCACCGGCAAAATCACCTATAGAGCGCATCATATGTATTGCCATATTTCGCATCTTTTGGAAGGTTGTGTCAGAAAGCGTCATTGCAGGAGCTACAGTAATTGAATCTCCTGTGTGGATTCCCATAGGGTCCATGTTCTCCACAGAGCAAATAATTATTACGTTATCATTTTTATCACGCAAAAGCTCTAGCTCGTACTCTTTCCAGCCGAGAACAGCTTTGTCAATTAAAACTTCATGGATTGGAGATGCATGTAATCCTCTTGTTAACAACTTGTCAAACTCTTCAGCAGTATGAACAAATGAGGCTCCACTTCCGCCCAGCGTAAAAGATGGTCGAATAACTAATGGAAATCCTATCTCTTGGGCAAAGTTTTTCCCTTCTAAAAAAGAATTTGCAATCTTAGAAGGAGCGCAAGGAACTCCTATCTTTTCCATCAATGACTTAAACTGATCTCGATCCTCAGTAACATTAATCGCTGCAATATCAACACCGATCATTTTGATACCATATTTTTCCCACAAACCAATCTCATCACATTTTATTGCCAAATTCAAAGCAGTCTGCCCACCCATTGTTGGTAAAACAGCATCAATGTCGGGATGGTCTTGAAGAATAGATTCTATGGATTCAGGTTCGAGGGGCTGTAGATAAATATTATCCGCAACTACCTTATCAGTCATAATAGTAGCGGGATTGGAATTAATTAAGGTTACCTCAATTCCTTCCTCTCGTAATGACCTTGATGCTTGAGAGCCTGAATAATCAAATTCACAGGCTTGGCCAATTACTATTGGACCACTTCCGATTATTAAAACATGCTTTATACTAGTATCCTTCGGCATTACTCTTTACTTTTCTAAAAATGATGATTAACTGGTCTGCGAAATTAAGGAATATAGACAAATTATCCCTATAGAATTAT
>CBFHLF010000195.1:0-3832 GCA_965656555.1 uncultured Acidiluteibacter sp.
CATAGGGACTTCTTCTCCAAACCAAACAACATGTGGTCTTAACTGACTTCCCTTTTCACAAAAATCGCCTGGATAAATGTCATTCTTTCCAAGTTCATAAATCAGAGAAGCGTCAATGCTACTTTCTGCTTTTAATAGTTCGCCATGTAGGTGGATAACTTTGCTAGATCCGGCTAATTCATGTAAATTGTCTATGTTTTGGGTGATTATAGTGACATCAAATTGATTTTCAAGAGCACTTAAAGCTTTGTGAGCTGAGTTGGGTTTAGCCTTCCTAAGTTGTCTGCGCCGATCGTTATAGAACGATAAAACTAACTCTGGGTTCCTCTGAAAAGCTAAAGGAGTAGCAACATCTTCAATTTTGTAGTTTTCCCATAACCCATTGTTGTCTCTAAATGTTTTTAGTCCACTTTCTGCACTTATACCTGCTCCTGAGAATACAACTAGTTTTTTCAATTTTAGGGCTATTTTGATGGTCTTATTAAGTAAAAGTTATTTTCTATTGCATCCATTAATGCTTACTTTTACGGGCTTATAAGATAAGAAAAATGCCAAAAAACAGAAAGCAATTAGAAGCACTAGATTATCATTCACAAGGGAAGCCTGGAAAGATTGAGGTTGTTCCTACAAAACCTTACAGTTCGCAGCGGGACCTATCCCTCGCATATTCCCCCGGAGTAGCAGAGCCTTGTAAAGCAATTGATAACGATAAGGAAGATGTTTATAAATATACTGCTAAAGGGAATTTAGTGGCTGTTATCTCCAATGGTACAGCAGTTTTAGGTTTAGGGGATATAGGTCCTGAAGCATCAAAACCTGTTATGGAAGGTAAGGGGTTGCTCTTTAAAATTTTCGCTGATATAGATGTGTTTGATATCGAGGTAGACCAAAAAGATGTGGATGGTTTTGTGAATACGGTTAAAGCTATAGCACCTACTTTTGGCGGAATAAACTTGGAGGATATTAAAGCCCCCGAGTGCTTTGAAATAGAGAGAAGACTTAAAGAAGAATTGGACATCCCAATTATGCACGATGATCAGCATGGGACAGCAATTATTACTTCTGCAGCATTGCTGAATGCTTTGGAGTTGGCTGATAAAAAGATTGATGAGTTAAAGGTGGTGGTAAATGGAGCAGGAGCTTCCGCTATGGCTTGTGTGAAGCTCTATTTTTCATTAGGAGTGAAGCCTGAAAATTTGGTCATGTGTGACAGTAAAGGCGTTATTCGGTCTGATCGCGCAGAGCTTTCAGAGTCAAAAAGGAATTTTGCCACTGATAGGGATTTAGATACACTTGCTGACGCCATGAAAGAGGCTGACATGTTTTTAGGGTTGAGTAAAGGCGATGTAGTGAATAAAGCGATGGTAAAATCTATGGGAGATAATCCTATTGTTTTTGCACTAGCAAACCCTGATCCTGAGATTTCATATAAAGAAGCAATTAGTGCCCGAAAAGATATTATTATGGCAACCGGTAGGTCTGATCATCCTAATCAAGTGAATAATGTATTAGGATTTCCATTTATATTTAGAGGAGCGTTAGATGTAAGAGCAACTGCTATCAACGAAGAAATGAAACTTGCTGCAGTTAAGGCTATTGCGGAGCTTGCTAAGGAGTCAGTTCCAGAGGTTGTTAACCAGGCTTACGGAACACGAAATTTGGTTTTTGGTAGAGATTTCTTCATTCCTAAACCTTTAGATCCTAGGTTAATCCTTTCTGTGGCGCCTGCAGTAGCTAAAGCAGCTATGGATTCTGGCGTGGCTAGAAACCCTATTAACGATTGGGATGCATATGAAGCAGAATTAAGTCGAAGATTAGGTTTAGATAATAAGTTAATTCGGAATTTGACTGAACGTGCTATTCAAAGTCCAAAGCGTGTAGTGTTTGCAGAAGCAGATACTTATAAAGTTTTGAAGGCTGCACAAATCGTAAAAGATGAGGGGATTGCTATCCCGATTTTATTGGGAAATATTGATCGTATTGGTCGATTAATTGAAGAAAATAACCTTGATTTGTCCGATGCTAAGATCATTGATCCTAAGGCACATGATCAAGAAGAGATAAGGAATAAATATGGTGAATTGTTATATGCTAAAAGACATCGTAAAGGGTTAACGCAATACGAATCTACTCACAAGATGAGAGATAGGAACTACTATGGAGCAATGATGGTTGAGGCTGGGGAAGCTGATGCATTCATTTCGGGTATTACTCGTAATTACCCCGAAACAATTAAGCCTGCTCTGCAGTCTATCGGAACAGAAGATGGAGTAAATAAGATTGCAGGTATGTACATTGTAAATACTAAGAAAGGACCATTATTCTTTGCTGATACCACCATCAATGTCAACCCTTCTGCTCAGGACTTAGTTGATATTGCAGTGCTAACTGCTAAAGCAGTTTCACGATTTAAAATTAAACCACGTATTGCTATGCTATCATTCTCAAACTTCGGGTCATCCGATTATGAGGAGGCCAAGAAAGTAAGTAAGGCAGTGGAAATACTTCATCGAGAACATCCTGAAATTATTGTCGATGGTGAGGTTCAGGCTAATTTTGCAATGAATAAGGATTTATTAAATGAGCAGTTCCCATTCAGCACATTGGCAAATAAGAACGCGAACGTTTTAATATTTCCAAATCTATCTGCAGGAAATATTGCTTATAAGCTGATTCAAGAGGTGTCCGATAGTGAAGCAGTTGGGCCTATTTTGTTAGGAATGAAAAAGCCTGTTCATATTTTACAATTAGGTTGTAATGTTAGAGAAATAGTAAATATGGTAACCATTGCTGTAGTGGATGCTGAAACAAGGAAAAACTAATGATAGCGCATATCAATGGAAGATTAACGGAAAAGACACCAACATATGTTGTGATAGATTGCAATGGCGTTGGTTATCATATTCTTATTTCTCTTCATACTTATTCTTTGCTATCAGATAGCGAGGATTGCAAGTTGATTACTCATTTGGCAGTTCGTGAGGATGCACAGTTGCTTTACGGTTTTAAAGAAGAGAGTGAGCGGGCATTGTTTCGCTTGTTAATTACCGTATCAGGAGTTGGATCATCTACTGCACTGATGATTTTATCTTCATTGTCTCCCAATGAAACACGTCAAGCGATTTTGTCTAATGACATAAATGCCCTAAAGGGAGTAAAAGGTATAGGCGCGAAAACAGCTCAGCGAATAGTGATTGACTTAAAGGATAAATTAGCGAAAGATAGTCTGGAGTCAGATTTTTCTTTAGGTATAGACAATACGATAAAGGAAGAAGCGTTATCTGCACTGGTTATGCTTGGATTTAATAAAGTGCAAGCAGAAAAGTCTATCGGTAAGATATTGAAATCGTCACCTGATTTGACTGTGGAAGAAGTAATAAAACAAGTGCTGAAGAGTATCTAGAATTGGAATAATCAATTGAGAATTAATTTAAAGTATACAGTTCGTTCGCTTGCAGCGATGGCGTTGTGTGGGATATTCTACGATTCTATTGGAGCGTATGATGCTACGGCACCTGAAGAATATACTGAGGACTATTGGGAAAAGCCAATAATCCCTGAAGTGTATGACATGTCGCCACCTATTCCTCCACCCGATTCTACTGAAGATGATTCCATCGATCTCATTTATCCGTTTAATGATAATAGCGGAGATCCGTTTACGAATGATAAGAGTCCGCTTTACTTAAAAACACCTGCAAATGTTTCTTCTGGATTTGAGTATGATCCGGAAACTGGGCAGTATAATTATTACGAGCGCCTAGGTGATCGCTACTACCGCAGCCCCACCTATATGAGTTTGGAAGATTATGCAAACTATGATGCGGCAAAA
>CBFHLF010000196.1:0-3829 GCA_965656555.1 uncultured Acidiluteibacter sp.
GAAATTCTTGAAGAATTTTCAAGGCCCTTCCGATTTATTACAATTAGAGATATTGTGAAAAATATTAATTCATAATTTGTAAACCCTGGTATAGGAACAATCAATTTTCTCATCTTAGAATAAATTTAAATTTTATAATATCAGACTATTAATTAGTTAGGTTTAGTAATTGTTTATATAGCTTTAGATTTTAATAAGACAACAATGGTTCTAAAATTCATTTACATCAAAAAGTGTACTTTTAACACTAAACAATTAGGCATTTGATCGAGAAAATAAATAGAGGTGAACTGCAGCGGTATACTCATTTAGAGCTATTGGCTAAGCAGGTAGTAGAAGGATTTATTACAGGGTTACACAAAAGTCCTTTTCATGGGTTTTCTGTAGAATTTGCTGAGCACCGCCTATACAATAAGGGAGAGTCTACCAAACATATCGACTGGAAGCTGTTTGCAAAAACAGATAAACTTTTTGTGAAACGATATGAGGAAGAAACCAATTTGCGTTGTCAAATTGTTATTGACACGAGCTCGTCGATGTATTTTCCTGAGGTAGTAGAAAAGGATAAGTATAATAAGCTAAAGTTTTCGATTTATGCAGCAGCAGCCCTCATGGAATTGTTAAAAAAGCAACGGGACGCTTTTGGTTTAAGCACATTTAATGAACAACTAGATTTTCACACGGATAATAAATCTAGTTTGAGGCATCAGCAGTTGATTATAGCAGAAATGGAGCGCTTATTAAATGCGCCTTCTAAAAATGTTAAAACAGCTACGGTTTCGGCCTTGCACCAAATTGCTGAAATGGTGCATAAACGTTCACTGATTATTATTTTTAGCGACATGATCGATGATACTGATCAAGAAGAACAGTTGTTTTCTGCACTGCAACATTTAAAACACAACAAACATGAAGTCGTATTATTTCATGTAATGGATCATCAAAAAGAGTTAGCCTTTGATTTTGGTAATCGACCGTATAAATTCATTGACTTAGAAAGTGGGGAAGAGGTAAAACTAAATTCCACAGAAGTTAAAGAACGGTATGTACAGGAAGTAAAAAAGCGCGAAAAGGCGTTGCGATTAAAGTGTATTCAATATGGTATTGATTTCGTAGAAGCGGATATCAGTAAGGGTTTCAATCAAATACTGTTTCCATATTTGGTGCGAAGAAATAAAATGAAATAATTTTCACTTTTTTTTAATCAAAAGTGATTTCAAAAAGAAAAGTATTAGTACTTTTGTCGTCCCAACAGCAAATGAAAGATACCAAAGATAAACGGTCTGGTAGTTCAGTTGGTTAGAATACCTGCCTGTCACGCAGGGGGTCGCGAGTTCGAGTCTCGTCCAGACCGCGAAAAGCTCTTCAGAAATGAAGGGCTTTTTTCGTTTATAAATGTTCGGATTCTTAGTGATTTTTTTGGATCAAGACTAATTGTTGAGTTTAGGCGTAAACATGAATCATCTAAATTTTAGTAGTTTCTGGATACTTGAAGGATTTCTTTATATCATTATTTGTCAACAGTCTGTCGATTTATTTTTAGTTTTCATTTATCTTCGAGAATGGAATAGTTTGAATAACATCAATGGCAGTTTTGAATTATCCGTTTTTAAGTGACAACAAACGACAAATAGTTGATTTTGTTTTTAATTTTCAATTAGTTATCTGCTTTAGTTGCAAAAAATATAATTTATTTAAAATATGGATATAACACACTCAGTGTGTCATATCCAATTGTTAGCCACCAATAAAAAAACGTGATGAAGAAAATATCAAAAGATCAACTTTGGGATTACGTCATTCTGACTTCAAGATTCCTTCTCGCATGGACGTTTCTTAGTTATGGATACAGTAAACTAACGGCAGGACAGTTTGGAATAAGCGAAGTAGAAATGGCGACCCCACTAAAAGATTTATCTCTTTTCAAATTGTCTTGGTATTTGTTCGACCATGAACCATTTAAAGCTTTCATAGGTGTTTCCCAAATCATTTGTGGGATTCTATTACTAATCAACAGGACTGCACTGATTGGTGCATTTCTATTTCTACCAATTGTCACTACAATTTTAATTATTGACTTGTCATTTATGCCGTCAGGTTTATCTCAAGGATTTGCATGGCGATTAAGTTTCTACATATTGCTTGACCTTCTAATTTTTTGGCATTACAAAGACAGAATGAAAATAATTTGGGAATCTGTATGGCATAATATGAGTACCAAGTTCAAGTATCCGTTTTGGGCGTATTTGTTATTACCAATCTTTGCTATCGGGCTTGAAGTAATTGGAGTAATCCCCAAAATTCTGACTCAATTAATAACTAACCCAACTGAAATATTAGAGAGCTTTTCAGAAATACCTAAAATGATTATTGAAATAATAAAAAAAATCGGTGGCTAACAAAGAACTGTGCTAAAAAACCAGTTATTTCCAATATTTTTTATGCTTTAAGGGCAAAAAATATTAGAATAACTGCTAAAAGCTATACTTCTAATTTACTTCTATACGATTGATCAAATGGGAGACCTGACTTTGCTATTGCAAATGCTTGTTTTAACAGCTTATTACATATAGCAATCAATGCTAACTTTTTACTCTTTCCTTTTGCTACTATTCTGTCATACATCTGTTTGCACGCTTTATTATGCTTGCAAGCAGTAAAGCTGCACATAAAGAGTAAATTTCTGAGTTTCCTGTTACCTACTTTACTTATTCGTGATTTACCTCTAACACTGCTTCCTGATTGCCTTATAGTAGGTGTTAAACCTGAATAACAGCATAATTGCTTTGCATTATCAAAGCGATTAAACCCATCAGTTAGTACAATTAACATCATAGAAGTTTTACGCCCCATTCCCGGTATACTTTCAAGTAAAGTCAATAACTCTTGATGTTCACTTTTTACTAATTCAGTTAATCGAGCCTCCAACTCTTTGATGAGCTTTTCTATATTTCTTTTGCTTTGCTGCAGAGACTTCATCACTAAACTACTTGGCTTGCCTAATACCTTCTCTCCATGTATCTTATTTTTTACTGCTGTGCTTTGTTTGAAGTATAAATCCAATAATCTGCTAATTTGCAAGCATTCAATCTGATTCTTAGATTGGCCTTCCCATAACCTCATTTCTACTTTTTGCGCATACTCACATATCATTTTTGCATCTGATTTATCGGTCTTTACTTTTGATAGCTTCATCTGTATAAAACGCTTTATTGATAGTGGATTTTCTACTGATACCTTTATAGCCGACTCTAATAAATAGTAGGCTAACTGATAATGATAATAGCCTGTAGCCTCCATTACGCAATAAGAGTTTTCACTCAGAGATTTTACAAACTGCTTAAACCCCTTTACGCTATTCTCATATTGAGAACTTTCTCCTGTACTATCGCATACATCAAATACATCTTTGCTAATGTCTATACCATAATATTTTATATCTTTATTCATAATAAATTAGTTTTGGAAAGGACATTCTACTTTTAAATCAACAACTTAAAAACGAGATCTGTAGTCTCAAAGAACTGTACGAGTTTTAAGTAGAGAAGAGAGGGGATTTTCAATGTTGACGAGATCTAGGTCTCTGTGTATATAATAACCTTAATCCTCTCTTTGTTCTTTCTATTAAATAATGCAAGTTAATTAAAGTACAAGCTTAAGATGTATAAAAAAAATAGCAGTTTTTTCTAATAAGCAAAATATAAAGTCATGAAAATAATATTCACCTTGTGCATTTTTTTAGTTTTTGAAGTTAAGGTACATGGTCAAGATGTTACTGAACAAATCCTCAAATCCAATATTGATAGCATTCAATTTGTGATAGAAAAGC
>CBFHLF010000197.1:0-3810 GCA_965656555.1 uncultured Acidiluteibacter sp.
ATACTTTTTCAGATATGAAGTTTACGTTAATACTCGTCAATAAATCAAAGGATAATTACTTAGACAAAGGTTTTAAGGAGTATGAGAGTAGACTGAAACACTACGCCAAATTTGATACATTAGTGCTAGAATTGCCAAAGAAGCTCAAGTTTCCATCGCAAGATGCTCAGAAGGTTGAGGAAGGAAAAATGCTTTTAAATCGGATAACACCAAGCGACTATCTGGTGTTGTTAGATGAAAATGGTACTTTGCTATCATCTAAAAAGTTTTCGAATCAAGTTCAAAAGTGGCAAAATTCGGGACTTTCATCCATTATTTTTGTAATTGGTGGTGCTTTTGGATTTAGTGATGAGGTGTACAGCAGAGCTAATTTTCAATTGGGACTTTCTAAAATGACGTTAACACATCAAATGGTTCGCTTGTTTTTTATCGAACAACTGTACCGTGCACACACTATTATTAAGGGAGAAAAATATCACCACTAATTCGATTTACTCAGATGCTGCTGCCACATCCAAGCGCTTTTCATCATCTGTTGTAAGTTAAATTTTGGGCTCCATCCCAAAAGATCTTTAGCCTTGGTATTATCGGCATAAACTGCTTCAACATCCCCCTTTCTTCGATCTACAATAGTGTAATTGAGCTTCAGGTTATTTGCGCATTCAAAGCTCTTTACCACTTCAAGCACGGTGACACCATCACCAGTGCCTAAATTAAAGATGTCTAACTGTAGATGCATATTGTCAAAGTAATCCAATGCAAGTATATGTGCTTCGGCAATATCTGTTACATGAATGTAGTCTCTAACGCATGTGCCATCTTTTGTATCATAATCGCCACCAAATATTTTTAATTGTTCCTTTAGTCCTGCTGCGGTTTGCGTTATGTAAGGTACTAGGTTGTTTGGTCGGTCAGATGGTGGCTCTCCATTTAAACCGGATTGATGAGCCCCAACAGGATTGAAATATCGAAGGATAACTGCTTTTAGATTTGGGTTAGCAGTGGTTGCGTCAGTTACGATTTTTTCGCCTATCAGCTTTGTTTGTGCATATGGCGATTCTGCATCGCCAAGGGTGGTTTTTTCTGTTACCGGAAGTTGGTCGATATTACCATAGACAGAACACGAAGATGAAAAAATAAAATCGTGACAATCGAATTCATTACAACATTTGAGCAGATTTACTAATGAAGATAAATTGTTATGATAATAGAGTAGAGGATTTTCAACAGATTCAGGAACAGACTTAAATGCTGCAAAATGAACGACCTGTTTGATGTCCTCTGCTGAAAAAATTTCTCTACACGCATCCAAATCAGTTAAGTCGATGTTGTAATTTATCACCGTAACTCCTGTTATTTGTTTGATCCTGTCGTAAGCAGACACATCTGAATTACTAAAATTATCAACTGAAATAATAGATTTAACCCCTTGATTTATTAATTCTATAATGGTGTGAGAACCGATGTAGCCTGCCCCGCCTGTAACTAAAATGCTCATTAAGTTTTATTTTCTAAGTCAACAAATATATGGTTTATCGTAAGAGAATAATGCCTTTAAATCCATCATTTATTGTATTTTCGTGTTTCAAAATTTAGAATACAATGATTGAAGAAAATGTAAATTTTGCAGTAGTTGGTGCAGGAAGAATAGGTAGAAGACACGCTACTATGGTTGTAAAGCATTCTGCAGCTAACCTTATTGCACTATCTGACATAGATACATCTGTGCATGAAGAATTGAAGCAAGAATTCAACGTTCCGGTTTATGCTACTCATAAAGAGATGTTTGAAAATCATCCTGAGATACATGTGGTGAATATTTGTTCACCAAATGGAGAGCATGCACAACAGTCAATCGATGCGCTTGATTATAACTTTAATGTGGTATGTGAAAAACCAATGGCGCTATCAAAAGTAGATGCGGAATCGGTTATGTTTCACGCACTAAAAAGAAATCGATTAGTGTTCTGCGTGATGCAGAATAGATATAGTCCGCCTGCAAAATGGCTTAAAGAGGTTGTAGAAAGTCGGGTCCTAGGAAAAATATTTCTAGTACAAGTAAATTGCTATTGGAATAGGGATAATGACTATTATAAGGGAGGAGACCCTAGCTATTGGAAGGGGAAACTAGCGAGTGATGGAGGAACTTTGTTTACACAGTTTAGCCACTTTATTGATACTATGTTCTGGTTATTTGGGGACATTAAAAATATTGATGCCAAGTTTTATGATTTTAATCATCAAGAGACTACAGAGTTTGAGGATACCGGAATTGTTCACTTTGACTTTGTCAAAGAAGGTGCAGGAAGTATAAATTATTCTACTTCAGTATGGAATTCTAACCTTGAAAGCAGTATTACGATTATTGGTGAAAAAGGGAGCATCAAAGTTGGTGGACAATATATGAACGAAGTAGAAGTTTGTAACATTGATGGCTATACCATGCCTACGCTAGAAGAAACACTCCCTGCCAATGATTACGGTAAATATAAAGGAAGTGCTGCAAATCACCACTTTGTTATTGAAAATGTGGTAGAAACATTGAAAGGAAGGAACTTTGTTAATACCAATTCACTTGAAGGCCTTAAAGTTGTTGAGATAATCGAGAATATATACAAATTGAAAAATCAATCATAAGAGATTAATTAGTATTATTGCAAAAGTCAATTCAAACATTCTTGTTCTGAATATACGATCCAAGCGCACTCGCGCTGTTTGTTCTAACTAAGAACACCAATTTTTATAGTATTATTTCAACATTTCCATATTAATGTACGACATTCTTGAGTTAAATCAGAAGACAGTAATCGATTTAAAAGAGATTGCTAAAGAATTAGATATTAAGAAATTTAACAAACTCAAAAAAGAAGAGCTTGTTTATCAAATTCTTGACCAACAAGCTATTCAGCCATTAAAAAAGGATCCTGCTTCAAAGAAACCTGCGGATAAGCCTGCTGATAAATCAGCTACATCTAAAACCACACGATCACGAAAGCCGAAAGTAACTGCTGCCAAAAAAGACAATTCTGCGGATACAAAGATTGAGTTTCCTGAAGAGGAAAAGAAGGCACCAGTTAAATCTGCTGAGAAGGAAGCTCCAAAAGAAACTCCTGAAAAGAAGGAGATCCGTTTTAAGAAAAAGGAAACTCCACCAGAGCAAAAGCCAAGAGCAGAGAAGCAGCAAAAGCAGTCTGCACCTGTTAAATCGTCAACCGAAACAAAGGAAGAAGAGGCTACAGAAGCTGCAGAAAGTAGTAAACCACAACGCACAAAGAAGAATCCAAAGACACCAAAGAAGGAGACTCTGATATTATTAAGCCTAAATATGAAAAATTAGGAGGCTTAACCATTATGGGTAAGATTAAATTACCCGACCCTCCAAAACCGAAAAAGGTTGCAAGTAGTGGTGGTAAGCCAGAAGATAATCAACGGAAAAAACGGAAAAGAACTGTTAAATCTGGATCTTCTTCAAATCAATCAGGAGGTGGAAATCGAAATTATAACAAGGGTAAATTCTCGTCCAACAAGGATAAAGATGCTGCTAAAGACGAAATCACCGAAAAGGAAATCCAAGACAAAATTAAGGCTACATTAGCTAAGCTTGGAGGTAAAAAAGGTAAAGGCCAATCTCGACAAAAATTACGTCGTCAAAAACGAGACGATCACAAGTCTACCCGTGAGGAGGAACAAGCAAAACAAGAACTTGAAAGCAAAGTTCTTAAAATAACGGAATTTGTAACAGCCAATGAAATGGCTTCCTTAATGGATGTTTCGGTTAACGAAATTATCACCGCATACTTCTCATTAGGA
>CBFHLF010000198.1:0-3792 GCA_965656555.1 uncultured Acidiluteibacter sp.
ATTTATCATCGGCTCAATAGCAATCACCAATCCTTCTTTCAATAAAACACCAGCTCCACGTTTACCATAATTAGGAACCTCAGGTGCCTCATGCAGCTTTTTGCCTAAGCCATGACCTACTAATTCTCTTACAACACTGTAGCCAGAATTCTCAGCATGGTTCTGAATAGCAAAACCAATATCCCCAACACGATTTCCTGCAACAGCTGCTCTAATACCAAGATCTAAACATTCCTTGGTAACTGACAAAAGCCTCTTAACTTCTGAACTTACTTCTCCAACTTGAAACGTATAAGCTACATCTCCATAGAATTCATTCATTAGAACCCCACAATCAATGGATACAATATCACCATCTTTAAGTACAGACTTTTTTGGAAGACCGTGCACTACCTCTGAGTTAACCGAAGTAAGAAGGGTACTTGGACAACCGTACAATCCCTTGAAACCAGGCACAGCACCATTATCTCTAATAAACTCTTCAGCAATCTTATCTAAATCGGTAGTAGATACCCCAGGCTTAACTAGAGAACCTACCATTGCCAACGTTTTGCAAACTAATAAAGAACTTTGTCTCAAAAGATCAATTTGATCTTCCGTTTTTAAATACATCATTAACCGGCCATATTTATGCTCGAACGACCTTTAATCCGTCCAGATTTCATTAAACCGTCATAGTGACGCATCAATAAATGACTTTCTATTTGTTGTAATGTATCTAATATAACTCCTACCATAATTAAAAGAGAAGTACCACCAAAGAATTGTGCAAACTGTGCGTTTACTCCAAATATTCCCGCAAAAGCAGGTAATATAGCTACCAAGGCCAAAAATATAGAACCCGGCAAAGTAATTCTTGATAGAACATTATCTAAGAATTCCGCAGTTCGTTTACCTGGTTTAACTCCCGGAATAAATCCACCATTCTTTTTCATCTCATCGGCCATCTGATTAGGATTAACCGTAACTGCAGTATAGAAATATGTAAAAGCAATAATCATTAAAGCAAAGACAAAATTATACCAAAATCCTGTATAATCACTTAAAGCGGCAGCAATTCCTGATAAACTTTCACTATCGGAAAAACCAACAAGTGTGATAGGGATAAACATAATTGCTTGAGCAAAAATAATCGGCATTACACCAGCAGCATTTACTTTCAATGGAAGGTATTGTCTAACACCACCATACTGTTTGTTTCCAACAATACGTTTAGCATACTGCACAGGTACTCGACGCGTACCTTGAACGAGAAGTATTGTTCCTACAATAATAACTAGCAGTAAGACAATCTCTACTAATAAAATAACCAAACCACCATCTTTTAACCTTGATGCGAATTCAGCCACAAAAGCAAATGGGAGATTAGCAATAATACCAATCATAATAATCAAAGAAATACCGTTTCCAATGCCCTTTTCAGTAATACGTTCACCTAACCACATTACAAACATAGTTCCTGTGATGAGTATAACTACAGTAGTAAACCACCAAAAGAACGTATCCGGTCTTACCATAGCACCTCCACCTGTAAACTCAGGAACCTGTGAAGCAATGTATCCAGGAGCCTGGAAACCCACAATAGCTATTGTAAGAAAACGAGTAATTTGGTTGATAGTGCGCCTACCACTTTCGCCTTCTTTCTGAAGTTTCTGGAAATAAGGTATTGCAATACCTAGTAACTGAACTACAATAGATGCACTAATATATGGCATAATACCCAAAGCAAAGATTGATGCTCTTGAAAAAGCACCTCCAGCAAACAAATCTAACAAACCAGCGATACCACCACCGGAGCCACTATTTGCAATTTGAAGAGCTTCTGAATCTACACCAGGTAGTACAATATAAGAACCTAATCTATATATCAATAAAAAACCAAGGGTATTAAGAATACGTACCCTTAGGTCTTCAATTTTAAAAATGTTTTGTATTGTTTCTAGGAATCGCTTCATTGTTGAATTAAATTAATTCTGCCTTACCACCTTTAGTTTCGATTGCTTCTTTAGCCGTTTTAGAAAAAGCATGTGCATGAACTTCTATCGAAGAATCAAGAACACCGCGACCAAGAATCTTAATCAAACTGTTTTTAGAAGCAAAACCACTTTCGATAAAAGTATCGAAATCAATTTTAGATAATTTATTATTGTCAGCTATAGTCTGTACAGTATCTAAGTTGATACCAACGTATTCTTTACGATTGATATTCGTAAAACCAAACTTAGGTACACGTCTCTGCAAAGGCATTTGACCACCTTCAAAACCAACTTTCTTTGAATAACCAGATCTAGATTTTGCACCCTTATGACCTCTCGCAGCTGTACGACCTTTACCTGATCCAATACCTCTACCTATTCTAACTTTTGCGCTTTTATTTGAACCTTCTGCAGGTGTCAGATTACTTAAATCCATTGTATCAAATTTTAAATCCCCTCTACAGAGACTAAGTGTTTTACTTTATTAACCATACCAAGAACTTGAGGCGTGCCTTCAACTTCAACAGACTGGTTATTCTTTCTTAATCCAAGAGCAACAAGTGTTCTTTTCTGTCTCTCAGGTCGCCCGATATTACTTCTTACCTGTGTGATTTTAATCATTCCCATCTCTATAACTATTATCCGTTAAAAACAGTATTTAAATCAACCCCTCTATGTTTAGCTACAGTATATGCATCTCTCATAGAAGCTAACGCTTGAATAGTTGCCTTAACAACGTTATGAGGATTTGATGAACCTTTAGACTTCGCTAAAACATCCGTAATTCCTACACTTTCTAAAACAGCACGCATCGCACCACCGGCAATAACACCAGTACCATGTGCAGCAGGCTTTAAGAAAATATAAGCACCACTGTATTTACCGTACTGCTCATGAGGTACAGAACCATTTACAATAGGTACCTTAATTAAGTTCTTCTTAGCATCATCAATCCCTTTAGCAATCGCTTCAGTAACTTCATTTGCTTTTCCAAGACCATGTCCTACAACTCCATTTTCATTTCCAACAACAACAATTGCCGAAAAACTGAAGTGACGACCACCTTTTGTAACCTTAGTTACACGTTGAATACCAACAAGCTTATCTTTTAACTCGATCTCGCTTGATTTAACTCTTTTTATATTTGAATTTGCCATAATCTAGTCTATATTCCGATTAAAAGTTTAAGCCTGCCTCTCTAGCGCCTTCGGCTAAAGATTTAATTCGACCATGATATAAGTAACCATTACGATCAAAACTTACAGTTTCGATACCTGCAGACTTAGCACGCTCAGCGGCAGCTTTACCTACTAAAGCAGCTTTCTCAACTTTAGTTCCTTTCACTTTAGCTATATCAGCTTCAGCTGATGAAACAGAAAGCAAAGTGGCACCTGTAGCATCATCAATGAATTGAACATAAATCTCTTTATTGCTTCTAAAAACTGACATTCTAGGTCGGTCAGCAGATCCTTTAACGATCTTTCTTACCCGTTTTTTAATACGGATTCTTCTATCCATTTTTGTTAAAGCCATATCTCTTATTATTTAGAAGCTGATTTACCAGCTTTTCTTCTTAATTGTTCTCCCTTAAACTTAATACCTTTTCCTTTGTATGGTTCAGGCTTTCTTAATGATCTAATCTTTGCTGCAACTTGTCCGATCAATTGCTTGTCATAAGACTCTAAAGTAACTAAAGGATTCTTTCCCCTTTCACTTAAAGTAGTAACTTTTACCTCTTCAGGAATTTCAAAAACGATGTTGTGAGAAAACCCTAGGGATAACTCCAATCGTTGTCCTGAATTAGCAGCTCTATAAC
>CBFHLF010000199.1:0-3790 GCA_965656555.1 uncultured Acidiluteibacter sp.
TCTAGTCGACCAATCATATCAATATTCAAATTCGCCACTGTATTTTCTAATGGAAAAACGGGGTTATTGGCATAATATTCAGATCCCAATAAGCCTTTTTCTTCTCCAGAAACAGGCATAAATAAAATACTTCGTTTGGGGCCATTTCCATTTTTAGCAGCTATTTTAAATGCTTCTGCCAACTCCATTAATGCAACTGTTCCACTACCATCATCATCAGCACCATTAAAAATTAATTCTCCTTCTGTGCCAATATGATCGTAATGTGCTGTTATAATAACTATCTCTTCAGGATAATCAGTACCTGGTAAATAAGCTAATACATTTTCACCGGTCAGTTCATTTGTTTCCTTATTTATGACTAATTCTACTTTCGATGCAGTCTGACTTTTTATAATCCCTTTCTTACGGTACTTTTTAAGCTTTACTCCATTTGATTTGCACACATCTTCCAGTACAGTTTTTCCAATAGTAAAAACGGGAAAAAATTGACTCTGATCTACTTTATCTGTCAAAGCAGTGCGAGGTTTAGAAAAATAATGTGCATACTTTTCTAAGGTTTTATCAAATTTTTCAGAATGTATGAATGCTGCCTTAGCTCCATTTTCTTTGGCCAACTTTATTTTATCAACGGTTGTCCATTCTTTTTCTAAATCAGCAGAATTTTCAGCTAAGATGATTACAGTTTTACCGGAAACATCTAGATTATCATAATCTTCTTCCAATCCATATCCTACGAATAAAACCTCATTTTTAATCGTGATATTTGGCCAAATATCAGGGCGAACATAAAAATCTTTATTCATAAGATATAGTTCACCACCAATGCTCAGTGAAATACCATTTGAAAGTTGCTCTACAAGCGGAAAAGATTGAATGAATCCACCATTTGGACTTTCATTAAATCCTAAATTTTTAAAGTAATTTACCAAATATTCCTTGGCCATCTTTTGACCTTCTTTTCCGGTTTCTCTGCCTAAAAACTCATCAGATGCAATAATATGAAGGTGTTTACTCATATCTTCAGCAGAAATTGTATTTGCTGCTTCGAAGGCTTCCTCTTTATTCGTTTGTGAAAAACCAACGACTGAAAGAGATGTTAATCCTATAAAAAATAATTTTTTCATCATTCTATTTTACTGGTATTTTTTCTATTCTTCTTAAATGCCTTCCACCTTCAAAATCTTCAGAAATAAAAGTATTCACGCAATCTACAGCAACTGATTCGTCTATAAATCGGGCAGGTAAAACCAAAATATTTGCATCATTATGTTGTCTAGCTAATTTGGCCAATTCTTCTTCCCAACAAATAGCAGCACGTATTTGTTGATGCTTATTGGCAGTCATAGCTATACCATTTCCACTGCCACATATCAATATACCTAATTCTGCTTTTTTACTCGACACTGCTTCCGCTAAGGGATGAGCATAATCTGCGTAATCGCAACTTTCCTCAGAGTCAGGACCAAAATCGATGACATCCACACCACTCTTTGTCAATACTTCTTTAAGTTTACCCTTTAATTGAAAGCCTGCGTGATCGCCTCCAATAGCTATTTTTTTGATTTTCATTTTTTTAAGTTTATTGACAATTTTGATGTTAATAATGGTTTAATATCGTTCATAACTAAACAAAATTAAAATTGCTTTACTTAATTTTAATTCCAGCTGCATAAAAGTTTCAATAAATCATCGTTAATTGTCATTTTTTTAACCGGAGTTATACACCAAGTTCCAACCATATTAAAAGATGAGTTTATATTTTATTTATGAATAATAAACGATATTAATAAGATGTTAATAGTTTTACATATTGTCAGAATCTCAATTATTTAAATCCATATTTAATGTTAGGTAATTGTTAACTACTTTGTAAAAGTAACTATTCCTATAAAAGTGAAGTATTATTTTCAACAGAGTTAACGCCTTAATAATAGTAGTAGATTTTAAATTTTAAAAAAAGAAATAATATTATATAATGTTTAAAACCAAATTTTACTTTTTAAGCATCCTTGTTTTTTATACTGTCAATGTATCTGCTCAGTTTGGAACGATAGATACGACGAGTGATAACTATCAAGCCTTCTTTTATGAATCAGGTCAACTTTCTAGTCACGGTACTTTTATAAATGGAAAGCCGGATGGGTATTGGATCACTTATTTTGAGAATGGAACTGTTAAGTCAGAAGGAAATAGAGTTGATTTTAAGTTAGATAGTACATGGTTTTTCTATTCAGAATATGGAAATTTATTAAAATCAATCAACTATGTGAATGATTTAAAGAATGGATTATCAGTAACCTATGATAGTATATTTAAAATTAGAGAAGATTATTATGTGAATGATGTTAGAAGTGGACTAAGTACATCTTATTATGAAGATACATCAAATACTGTAAAGAGTATCGTTAATTATGAGCAGGGAAAAGAACAAGGGAAAGCTTTTTATTTCGCAAAAGATGGTCGAGTAATCGGTATAACTGAATTTAATAAAGGATTTATCGTAAGTAAAGAAGAGATAAATAGATATAATAAACAACAAAAGCAACAAGGAATTTGGAAGGAATTTTACCCAAATTGGCGCGTAAAATCTGAGCGTACCTACCGAAATGGCTTATTAAATGGTTATTATAAATATTACACACCAGAAGGACAATTAACAAAAGCAGAGTTATATGTAGACGGTGTGCTTCAAGAAGCTGACGAGAATGATATTAATTTTCAAATCATTCCGGTGTATAATAATGAAGGTAAAATTGTACAGGAAACGACCTATAATTCTATAGGTCAAAAGGATGGGATTGATAAATTTTATGATGATAGTGGAAACGTATTAAGGACAGATATTTATCAAAACGATGTATTACTAGCAGAAGGTGGTATTATTGACGAAAAGGGAAGAAAACAAGAGGTATGGAAGGAGTACTATCCAAATAAAATACTTAAAAGTAAAGGGGAATATTTAGACAACAAGAAGTATGAAAAATGGGAGTATTTTTACGAAAATGGGAAGACTGAACAAGTTGGAAAGTATAATACAAACGGAAAACCTATTGGTTCCTGGATATGGTATTATGAAAATGGTGATACCTTGCGTTTTGAACAATTTAGACGTGGATATGAGGATGGAGAACTCATTGAAAAAACAGATAGTGGAATTACGATTAGAAAGGGTGAATACATCGATGGATTTAAAGAAGGAGAATGGATTTATGAATTAAATGATCATATTGAAAAAGGTTCCTATATATATGGTGCTAAAAACGGTGAATGGCTTCATTATCATATTAATGGTGAGTTAATTTTTAAAGGTAATTACATAGAAGATAGACCTGACGGAAAGCATAAATGGTGGTATCCTAATGGTAAGATTAAAAAAGAGGGTAGTTTTGCATATGGCGAGAAAGATGGAACTTGGAAAAAATATGATGAAAAAGGAGTATTACTAATCTCCATAGATTATAAAGATGGAGAAGAATATAAAATAGACGGTAAGAAATTTAAGATAGATAAGCGTAAGAGAAAATAAACCGATGACTAAACCTCAACTTAGAACTACCACACCCAATCGAGAGCGGTACTTCAAATCATACAACTATGCTAAAATTTATCTTTTTGTAGGAGCTGTACTAACTCTTATTTTATCCAATATTTCGTTAAATAATTCTTTAGTGAAGTTCGATTATGTAATCCAACTATTTCTTGCAGCACTTTACATGGGAGGTTTCGTCTTATCTTTTTTTATAAAAAAAATAAGAAAGTACTTACTCTCCTATACATTTATTCTTAT
>CBFHLF010000200.1:0-3745 GCA_965656555.1 uncultured Acidiluteibacter sp.
CCATAGCTTTTCAATGTTTCTTTTGCTTGATACTCGTGAATATTCATTAAAATATGTTTTTATCAACTAAAATATTGGAATTCCAAAAGTAGCACTTATTTACTTTTTAGAAAATAAAAAATGGATAGAATTCCATATACCTTAATAATATATTTTAGTACTTTTCTCGCTTATGAGCAAAATCATATTACAAGCAGATCAAATTACAAAAACTTACGGCGATTTAAAGGTGCTGAAAGGCGCAAGCTTATCAGTAAATGAAGGAGAAATAATATCAATAGTTGGTGCCTCAGGGGCCGGAAAAACAACACTATTGCAAATTTTAGGAACATTAGAGCATCCTGACTCTGGAGTACTATCAATAAAAAATACAGATACCACCGCTTTATCTGACAAAAAACTTTCCTCTTTTAGAAATGAAAACATCGGCTTTGTCTTTCAATTTCATCAGCTGCTACCTGAGTTTACTGCCCTAGAAAACATTTGTATACCTGCATTTATTAAAGGAGTTTCTAGAAGCGAAGCTGAAAAAAAAGCAATGCACCTATTGAAGCTGTTAAATTTGGAAAAAAGAACCTCACATAAACCATCCCAACTCTCTGGTGGAGAACAACAACGAATAGCAATAGCAAGAGCTTTGATAAATGCTCCTGAAATAATTTTTGCAGATGAACCAAGTGGCAATTTAGACTCAAAGTCATCTGAAGAGCTACACAATTTGTTCTTTAGTCTTAGGGATGAAATAGGCACATCATTCGTTATAGTTACACACAATAATGAGCTTGCAAATATGACCGATAGAAAACTTACAATAAAAGATGGAGCTTTTTAAGTAGCATAACTAATCTGAATAAAAAACACTACTTGTCCAGACTTCCCGCAATTATTTATTAACAATAATTTATTGGCAAATTGTTAAATAATTAAAATTTAAGTACTTTTAGGCCCAATATACTAAAATATACAACATCAAAACTAACTTTATGAAAAAAAGATTATTAGCTATAAGTCTTTCACTTTTAGGAGTATGTGGCTTTTCTCAAACCTTTATTGATGAGGACTTTGAGGGATTCACAGTTGGACAATCAGGGCCTACCTTCAGCAATGGTTGGACAAATTCAGGAACAACGACCCCAAGATGGGAAGTTGAAGACGCATCAGGAGCAAACGAGAACTCATTGTCTACAGGACCCTTCTTCGATGCGACAAGTCCAGCAACAGCGGGTGGAAAATATATATATCTTGAAACGAGTGGTGGATCGCTAAATGATTCAAACGTTTTTTCTGCACCAACTATTAGTGTACCATTAACAACAACTTCTTTAACATTAGAATTTGCCTATCACATGTTTGGCGCCACTATGGGAGAACTGCATGTTGTTGCAGATACTAATGGAGTAAGCGATACTATTGTTAGCTACATCGGCCAACAACAAGCTGCAGGTTCAGACCCGTTTTTGGTTTCGAATAATTTATTAACCGGTTATGAAGGGACCAACTTAACTATACGTTTCATAGGAAAAAGAGGTTCAAGCTACACAGGTGATATTTCAATAGATGAAGTTAAACTATTCAACCCTTTGCCAAATGATGCTGGCTTAACAGCGATTGTGGATCCTATTAGTTCCACTGCATTAACTGCTACAGAAGCAATAACAGTTGACATATTTAATTTTGGTAGCAATGCCATATCTAATCTACCTATTAGTTTTATTGTAGATGGCGGTACTCCTGTTAATGAAACAGTAAGTAATACTATCTCCCCCGCTAGCTCATTCACCTACACATTTACAGCTACAGGCGACTTTTCTGCTCCGGGAACGCATACCATAGAAGTATACACTGCTCTTTCGGGTGATGGAGATCTTACCAATGATACCTTAAGAAAAACGGTAACCAAATTTGTAGGAATTACTTCTTTTCCATATTTCGAAAATTTTGAAAATGGCGATGGACAATGGATTTCAGGAGGCTCTAGCAACTCTTGGGAATTTGGTACACCTGCTGCTACAGAAATAAACTCTGCAGCTAGTGGTGATAGTGCATGGGTTACCAACCTTACAGGACAGTACAATGTCAACGAGAGTTCTTTTGTAGAAAGTCAAATCTTCGACTTTACTACACTTACAGCTCCTGTATTTAGTGCAAAAATATATTGGACATCTGAAAACTCTTGGGATGGAACTGTACTTCAAAGTTCTATTGATGGTGGTATTTCATGGCAAAAGGTAGGTGCAAATGGAGACCCTGACAATTGGTATAACGATAATACAATTAACGGTCTTTCTTCAGGTCTAGAACCTTCAGGTGAAGGATGGACAGGCGATGCTAACAACAATGGAAGCCAAGGTTGGGTGACTGCTAAACATGACTTAACTAACTTAGGGGGACAGCCTTCAGTTAAATTCAGATTTGCTTTTGGCTCCGATGGATCCGTAATTCGAGAGGGTTTTGGTTTTGATGATATTACCATTTATGAAACACCTGCTATTGACGCTGAGCTTTTATCAATTGTAGACCCTATAAGTGGATGCGGACTTGGTAACGAAATAGTGTCTGTCCAAATTGTAAATGCAGGACTTAATAATATTTCTAATTTTCCAGTTTCAATTCAAGTGAATAATGGAACTCCATTAACTGAAACAGTTACTGCTACAATACTTCCTTTAGATACTTTATTGTATACCTTCACAGGAACTGCAAACCTAAGCACAGTGGGGACTTATTCATTAAAAGCTTACACAGGAGTCACAGGTGACGGGTTAAATTCTAATGATACCGCTTTAAAAACAGTTACTGCAATACCTACTATCTCTACATTCCCTTACACGGAGAGTTTTGAAACAGGTAATGGAGGTTGGATATCCTCAGGTACTGCTAGCACATGGGCACTTGGTGCTCCTGCAGGATCTGTTATAGATACTGCATTTAATGGAACGCAAGCATGGGTTACTAACCTTACGGGTGTTCATAGTAACAATGAGTTAAGTTTTGTTGAATCAGCTTGTTTTGACTTTACTAACTTAACCACACCAATTATTGCATTTAACATATGGTATGAAGCAAGCACATCAAATGATGGAGCTCTATTACAAGCAAGTATAGATGGTGGACAAACTTGGTTTACCACAGGAGCTTTTGGAGACCCAAATAACTGGTACAATGACAATACCATTTTTGGTTTAAATGCTATTGATCCTAATCAAGAAGGATGGACAGGTAATGGAACTGCAGGTTCTAATGGCTGGTTAGCGGCTAGAAAATCATTACCTACTTTGGGCGGTGAACCATCTGTAAGATTTAGATTTGTATTTGGTTCGGATGCATTTACTCAAAATGAAGGATTTGCTTTTGATAATGTTTCAATATTTGAAACACCATCGCTTGACGCAGGTTTAGTTGATATTGTAGACCCAAACAGTGGTTGTGGTTTATCTGCAACAGAACCTGTTACTGTAAGAGTAGTTAATGATGGAGCAGTTAATCTTACTAGCACTCCGGTGTATATGGAAGTTAACGGAATGCTAATGTTATCAGATACCATTAATGCAACCATACTTCCAGGCGATACGTTATTGTATACGTTTAACAATACAATTGACTTATCTGCAACAGGTAACTATACACTGAAAGGATACTCAGGGTTAGCGACAGATGCTTTACCTGTTAATGATACTAGTTTTAAACAAGTAATTAATATCCCAATTTTTGGCTCATTCCCATACAACGAAGGCTTTGAAAGTGG
>CBFHLF010000201.1:0-3709 GCA_965656555.1 uncultured Acidiluteibacter sp.
TGCAACATTTGTATTAATGAATACCGATTATCATTCAACGTATCAGGTACGATGAACTCCGACTTTTTGTAGCCTATGGAAGAAAATACAATGGTATCCAAAGGTTTTGCTACAAAGGAAAAATAACCATAATAATCCGAAGTAGTCCCTCGATCCGTATTCTTTACAATAATGGTTGCGAAAGGAACAGGATTAAGGCTATCACCGGTAATAATAATTCCAGAAAACTGAACCAACTCTTCGCGGGATTGACTTTTTACATCCAAAGAAGAGAATGCTAGAAATAGCGCACTTAAATAGATTAGGTATTTGGTAATCATCTGCTAAAATTAACGGTTATTCCGTTTGTTTTGACTTATTAATTGTTAAAAGTAGTGGAGTAGATGGTTTCATTATTATTTCCATCGGCTACTTTAAAGGTGAAGGTATGCGCTCCTTTACTTAATTCTCCATCAAAATAATGAAAAAATAGGTTCTTCTTGTAATCGTACTCAAAAAGCACCCATTCACCGTCTATTTCTCCACGGTAAAAATTAATTCCAGACAAGTTATCTGTTGCCTTCATCATTATCGACCATTTATTACTCATATTGGCCCCTTTTGAAATATTTATCGGTGTAACTACCGGAGCTGTGGTATCCATTTTTACGCAATAGCTTCCAAAGCTTCTACTTCTTACACTAATGTTATCGTTGTCCCACTTACCACCTTCTGCTGAAAAACTCCGTCCTCCATTAGTAGTAGAAACGATTAGACTCTTTTCACGTTGGTAAGGGGTAAGCCCTTCTAATTTAATGGATACATTCATGTAAGATTGCAAGGGCGTATATTTATTGTGCAAGTTGTACAGCTTTGTTATGCATCCTGCTGCAGGCTCGCTTCTTGAAAATTCAAATTCGATATCATCGTACAGAAAGAAAGGAGGGATGTTCACCAAGATATCCTCCTCTAGGATAATGTTTCGGCGGTTGTACTTAAAGTATCGGTTATCTTTTGATTTTACCACGGCCGGTTGAGGGGTTGAGGAAGGTTTAGCGTTTACTGTAAATGATAAATTGCTTTTGTTGCCATAAACATCTGTCAATTCATATCGCATGGATTTAGAAGTAGTACCAGAAAAAATTAGTCGACCTTCGGATTTTTTCGTTTGGTAAATCGGCAATTGGTTATTTGGTAAAATGTAACTCAATTGATAGCGGCGTCTTGTTTTTACTTTCTCTTCGTAATCGATGTAAGCATTGATAAAGCGTGACTTATTGAATGGGATTCTATCAATCTCATGTGCATAGATTAATTGATCATCTGCAGAAAGCCTTACTTGGTAAATGCCAATCCTATTTGAAACTCCATTTGCTTGATCGATGGCTTCCACCGCAAAGCCGATTTCGCCATAAGCAGTGATGTTGCCTGAGGCTAACCGGTAATTTCCATTTGACCCGATTACATTAAAGCGCTGCTTGGAGAATTTACCATTTACGTGGCTCGTATCATTTAGTGGATACACCATAATGGACTTGACTATTGGCTTTACCATATCTTTTATGGGCAGGCCAAACAGAAGAACATTAAGTGGTGTTTCTGTTTTTGTTTCTCTAATTTCGAAGTGGAGGTGAGGACCACCTGAGCCACCCGTGTTACCTGAGTAAGCGATTAAATCTCCTTTTTTTAGCTGCAGCGCAGAGCTCATGGGAAACAATTCGATGGAGAAACTCTCCTTCTGGTATTGTGCTTTTTTGACATATGCTTCAATGGTTTCGCTAAACTTTTTGAGGTGGCCGTAAACAGTAGTGTAGCCATTAGGGTGTGTAATGTATATGGCTTTACCATATCCAAATGGAGAAATTTTTATTCTACTCACATAGCCTTCTGCAGCTGTTTTTATGGGAATACCTTCTACTCCTTGTGTTTTTAAATCTATTCCTCCATGGAAATGATTCGATCTAATTTCGCCATAGTTTCCGGACATGAATAAGGGAATATCCATGGGAGGAGCAAAATAATCAGTAGGGTAAGGGCTTCTTTGAGCCATTGCTACCAAGCAAAAGAAGAGGCTAATAAAAGATAATGTGGAGCGCATATAATCAAAATTCAGTATGATCAAAATTCCATACAAACTTAGGTTTTAGCCCTACTTTTTAAAACAAAAAATGTTATTTCTTTCAACAGTTAACAGCTCGAAAAAATTCTTAGCTTTGTGAAAGGCTTAACGAGTAAGTTTAGAATTGAATTGCACGCACATTGGAAAATCTTAGTTCAACAGTTAGAAATATAAAGTCGAAAGTGACTGCTTTAGTAAAAAAGCACGAACAAACACTTGATCAACTGACAGCTGAACAAGAAAAAGTGTTGAAATTGAAGGAAGAAAACGCTCAGTTAAGACTTGAAATAAACGAGTTAGAAGACCGCAACAGCGTTTTAAAATTGGCTGGTCACTCTTCGGAGGGCAGCAATCGAGAAATGAAGTTAAAGTTGAATGAACTTGTACGGGAAGTAGATAAGTGCATAGCACAATTTAATAAGTAAAGCGTAATCCGTGAGGAATCTTTCCATAAAAGTAATCATTGCTAACCGTCCTTACCCGCTCACTGTGAGTAACGAAGAGGAGGAAGAAGCCATTAGAAAAGCTGCAAAGCGAATTAATGACATCTTAAAGGACTACGAAAGCAAGTATGCTGTGAAAGATAAACAAGATCTGTTGGCCATGTGCGCATTAGAATTTGCCACTAAGTCAGTAGAAATTGAGTCTAAAAATGTGATTGAAGACGACGGATTAAAACAAGAGTTAGAAGGATTAGAGGCTTTGGTTTCTAAGCTGATCTAACTAACAAAAAAGAGCGTTCTTAACATAACATCCCTGTAAAAGGGGAAAACTGCATGCCCGTGCAAATTTGTAATGTTTGGTAAACTCAACATGCTTAACCGCGTGAGTTTAACTTAGTGATGCCAAAGACAGGCCTTTATTTATCCCAGTTTTACTGGGTGATTCCTTCAGCAATGTGGGGACGTTGGAAGTCTGCGGTAATCCGGAAAACTCAAAACCTTTTATTTAGGAGTTTACTCAAACAACATATTTGCTCGGGTTTTTTTTAATAAATTAATTACAGAAATGGATATAGTAAGTATCATTATTGGTTTGCTCGTTGGATTAGGAGTAGGAGCAGGCGTGGTTTTCTTTTTGCTAAAAAAAGCAATAGAGAAACAAAGTGCGGACATTGTGGAAGAGGCAAAAGCCGAAGCAGAAGTCATTAAGAAAGATAAAATTCTACAGGCAAAAGAGAAGTTTTTGCAACTGAAAGAAAATCATGAAAAAGTGATTTCTGATCGTGAGCGAAAGATGTCTGATGGAGAAAATCGCATCAAGCAAAAAGAAAATACGCTCAACCAAAAGTTAGCGGAAGTTAACCGAAAAGACAAAGAAAACGCAGCCATCAAGGAAAACTTGAATAAGCAGCTGGAGTTGGTAGAAAAGAAGCAGCAGGATATTGATAGAGACCGTCGCAAGCAAGTGGAGCAATTAGAGGCATTGGCAGGAATGACGGCTGACGAAGCGAAGTCTCAATTGGTAGAAGCCCTAAAGGCTGAAGCGAAGACGGAAGCCATGTCGTACATTAAAGATACGGTAGATGAAGCTAAAATTAATGCCAATAAGGATGCGAAAAAGATTGTTGTTCAAACAATACAACGTGTAGCTACTGAGCAAGCTATTGAG
>CBFHLF010000202.1:0-3678 GCA_965656555.1 uncultured Acidiluteibacter sp.
GTTGAGCCACGTTGGCCTCTACTTGATATTCAAAAAAGCAGGAGAAGAACCATGGAAAGCGTTAGTTCCTTTTTATGGCACTTATGTAGCCATCAAACTTGTTGAAAAACCATGGTGGTGGCTATTGGTCTACTATATCCCATTTGTAGGTTTTATCATTTGGGTAGGGATTATTACCGAGTTGCTGAAACGATTTGGCATATTTGAGTTTAAAAACCATGCAGCCATGGTCGTTGGTGCTCCGATTTACTTGTACTTACTAGGCGCTAAAGAAGAATACAAATGGAGAGGTCATGAAGTTGTGAGCCGATGGACGAAACCCAAAAGCCGAGAATGGGCAGATGCCATTAGTTTTGCGGTAATTTTAGCTACGTTGATTCGTGCATTCTATATCGAAGCCTTTACGATTCCTACTTCTTCTATGGAAAAATCACTGTTAGTAGGTGACTTCTTATTTGTAAGTAAAGTCAGTTATGGTTCTCGTATTCCAAACACGCCGATATTTTTCCCTTTTGCGCACCACACCATGCCGGGAACAGAAAATGTAAAGTCGTATTTAGAATGGATTAAGTTTCCATACAAACGGGTATTTGAGTTTGGAGAAGTGGAACGAAACGATGCTGTAGTTTTTAATTTCCCTGCCGGAGATACCGTGGTGGTGCAGCATCAGGACAGAACATTTTACCAATTAGAAAGAGACTATGGCAGAGCGACCTTGGAGCAGCAATTTGATATTGTTGCGCGCCCTGTGGACAAACGGGAGAACTACATCAAACGGTGTGTGGCCATACCTGGTGATGAGATAGAAATCATCGATACGAAGCTGTTTGTAAATGGCGAAGAAGCTTACCAAGCAGAAGGTGTTCAATTCAGTTATTTGGTAAAAACAGATGGCAGAGGATTTAATCCTGCAGAATTATTGGAATGGGAAATCACGGAGCACCGCATGGATGGTCCGGGGTTATACTTTATGCTCCTGACAGATGAAAACAAAGAACGCATAGCCGCACTTCCTTACGTTAAACGCGTGGAACCCATCAATAAACCAAAGGGCTATTACGCAGATGAAAAGTTTGGTAAAAACCTCATTTTCCCGAATGATAAGCGCTACAATTGGACGGAAGACAACTTTGGTCCATTGACTATTCCTAAGCAAGGAGAAACGGTAAAATTGACGATTGACAATTGGCCCATCTACCGAAGAATTATTCAGGTTTATGAAAACAACGAAGTAGCCGTAAAGAATGGTCAAATTCTGATTAATGGAGAAGTGGCAACCTCATACACCTTTCAACTCGATTATTATTGGTTGATGGGAGATAATAGACATAACTCTCAAGACAGTCGATTTTGGGGATTTGTACCGGAAGACCACGTAGTCGGAAAGGCGGTATTCGTTTGGTTATCATTGGATCCGAACCGATCAGGATTTAACAAAATTAGATGGAACAGGTTATTTACGCCTATTGCTGGAGAATTGGAGTAATACACTAGCAACCAAAAATAAACGAAAGCCTCATGAGTTTACTCTTATGAGGCTTTTTTAGTTTTAATAACAAGCTTCAATAGTTTCTTCCTATCTTATTGACTGTAAGTAGTATTCACCACATTATGAGAAAATATCCAGCTCGGGTGGACTCGTAGTCTATTAAAAGACTAATTCAACCTACAAATTTCCAACTTCCACTCAAAATTTCTACTGCTAGCAAACTTTCCACCCAACAATGGTTGTTGTTATAAAATACGGTTTGTCATTATCTTTTACTTTGTATTTAGTTGACATACAGCCAAAATAGTAAAATACATTAACTTTCTTATATACAAACAGGCTGCAAGTCAGACTGCCGTCAGGCAGGTCCTAACCTCTTACTCACTTACTTTCATGGACTACGAGTCCTCACGAACACATTAACATATTATTTTTTGGTGCTTATTTTCCATGAAACTTCATTTTTGGTAGTTGTTCATTGTTTTTTAAGTATCGATCAAACCAGCTAATTACTTGATAATTGACTTCCTTCTTGTGCTCAGAAATTCCATGGTCTCCTCCTTCAAATACAATCAAGCGATAAGGTATTCTGTAGTCATCAAATTTCATTGCAAGTTTGAGACTGTGGTATGGTTTTACCCTCCAATCAGCATTTCCGTGAAGCATCAATATGGGAACATCTTTGGGAAAACGATCCACCCATTTAACTGCTGATCGTTTGTTAAGCTCGTCTTCTTTATTCAACTGGTAGTTTGGAATTAACTCTGATAAAACACCTTTCTCCATTTCTGGTCGATCTACAATATTTTCGTAAAGATCTGAAACTGCACCTCCCACTACTGCTGCCTTAATTTTTGACGTTCTCGTCAGTGCTATGTAAGTCATCATGCCACCTCTACTCCAACCATACATTCCTATTTTTTGTGCATCTGCTTGCTCTATTTCTTCCAGCACCTCTGTCAAAATTACTACATCATTCACATCTTGACCACCATACTCTTCAGTTCCTTCACTTCCTCCATTTCCACGATACTGACTAGCAATAACTACATATCCTTCTTTTGCAATCTGACCCAAAGTAAATGCTCCATGATAAGCCTTAAGTGAGCCAAAGTTTCTATTTCCTCCTCTATTAAAAATAACACATGGATACTTTCCCTGTTTTTTAGGCATCGCTAGCAAACCATTAATTTTAAGCCCATCACTTAAGTAAGAGATTCGATAAACATGAATACTATCTAAATATCGATATTTCTCTTTCCATCGTCTATTCTCGCCGTCTCCCTCGACCAATCGCGGATAAAAAGGATAAACTGACCAATCTGTTACCAATTGTTGATCAACTAGTAGTACATCCGACTGGGCCCGACAATTATAAAAAAATAGCAGTATAATAAAGAGTTTAAGGTACTTCATGTCTTTGTTTTTGGATTAGGCTTACTGTAGAAACGCAAAATCGCATAGTTCTCATTTATCGACAAGTTATCAAAATTTAATGGTTAGCCAAAACACCATTCGGTAACAGAAACACAGCACAACTATTGATTGATTTTACACAAATTGTCCTTTAATAATCAATCACTTCCGCTAGTCGGTTGATCTATTTCTGCAATAATGGATAAATAAAGCAGATAAAAAAATCCAAGAGGGTATTCTTTTCGTAGCTACTACAACATATCAATTTAAACCCATGAAAAATAAACTGATTAAACTCACCATTTGGACCACTGCAGCAGCCTCACTACTTATTATCGTATTAGGTGTTCATATTTATTTAGTAACATCTCCCAAAGAGGAAAACCCAACTGCCTCTTGGCAGCTTGCACGCATTGACATTCAAGAGCGCACACCTTTATCGCCTCTTGTAGCGAAAGAGGTAAAAAAAACACTGAAAGCTATCAAAGGTGTAAAACGAGTAGTCGTCAATAGCGAGCATGCAAATGCAGTGATTGGATTCAACCCAAAGAGTCAATCGAGCAGAGCTATTTATGAGCAATTTTCCAAACAATCACTTATTGCAGCCACGTTGTACACTCCAACTGAAAAGCAATTAGCAGCAGGATGCCCTGCAATTGACAAAACCTCGATAACCTACCAAGTAGGTTCATTTTTTCAGGAGGTTTTCCACGACTAGTAATCACTTTTTTATTAATTAAAACCATAGTATTATGAGAAATCTATTTAAAGTA
>CBFHLF010000203.1:0-3642 GCA_965656555.1 uncultured Acidiluteibacter sp.
TGAAATTGCAAACTGGAAGTCTAGCAGAGAAATTAAATCTTTTAATCCTTTTTATGAGGATGTGAAAGGTTATGTTTACGGGAAACTGAATACGGTTACCATGTTTCGTCCTTCAATAGGTACCCATAAGTCCTTTGTGAGTAAACAGCGACTAAGTGGAGTGTCAATTAATTATACGGCATTAGTCGGTCCAACCATTGCTTTTTTGAAGCCGGTTTATCTTGAAATTGGTCGCAACGGGTCAGCAAACTTTCAACCGCCCTATGAAAATATTAGCACTGAACGCTACGATCCTGAAGAGCATCAATATCTTAATATATACGGTAGAGCTCCCTTGCTCAAAGGTATAGGGGAGTTAAAACTTTATCCAGGGATTCACACCAAATTAGGGTTGAATTTTGAGTATGCTAATACAAATGATGTGTTAAAGGCGATAGAAATAAATCTGTCTGCCGATGCATTTTTAGAGGAGCTTCCTGTAATGGCATTTTCTGATAATCAGCAGTTTTTCTTAACGCTTTCTGTAAATCTGCTTTACGGTATAAAAAAATAGAACCAAACAAGGCAGCAATTGTTACTATTTTGTAGTCTTATCTATTTAAAGGAAAATAGCTTTCACAGTCAAATTATTATTTTAAAAATGCTTATCTTGTGGCTGTTTTCTGTAGTTTTTATTTAAAATCAATTAATAATATGAAAGTCAAAAAGTTTACTATTGGATTAGTTGCTATAGGAGGATTGCTATTCGGATCTTCTACTCTTTTAACTAATCAAGAACAGGCTTATTTTCCGCAAAGCACTAAATTGCTTTCAGAGGCTCCTCTTGCTGAGGGTATGGCGGAATATTACAAAATGCTGCGACAAGATCAGCGTACAGGTGAGATTCCAGTAGACGCTGTTTTGAACGCAAGAAAGGCAGTTAGCTCATTACCTACCGCTAAAGCAAGTAATATAAGTTGGGTAGAGATGGGTCCAGACAATGAAGGTGGTAGAACACGCGCACTTATTGTCGATAATCAAAATCCGAACCGCTATATCGCAGGTTCTGTTTCCGGTGGTCTTTGGATTTCTGAGAATAAAGGAATTAATTGGACGGCCTACAACAACCAGATGGAAAACCTAGCTATATCAGATTTGGCTCAGGCTCCTGATGGAACAATTTATTTTGGGACTGGTCCTTTGTTTGATGGGTCAGGAAACAACAAAGGTTTGGGGTCTGAGATGATTGGAGCAGGTTTCTTCAAAATGACTGGAAATGGTCAGGTTGAGAAAATTGTTGGTCCTAACATAGATAACGCGAGAGGAATAGAGTGGTCTGGAATCAATCATATTGCTATTGACCAATCAAATCCACAAAAAATATACGTTGCTCAGGTCAATGGTTTGAGGGCTACAACAGATGGTGGTCTTACTTGGTTTAATCCTATTCCAAATGTGACAAGTATGTGTCAGGATGTAGATGTAACATCAACTGGAAAGGTTGTTGCTTCATTTGGTACGAATATTTACTTGTCTAATGATGGCTCTTTGAATTCGTTTACAGCCTCGGCTTTACCTCGTTCTGTAGGTAGAACTGAGATAGCAATTGCACCTTCAAATGAAAATGTTATTTACGCTTCTGCAACCGTTGGGTCTTTAGCAGGTATATACAAGTCTATCGATGGTGGTTTAAACTGGAATGTGATTGGACCCGGAGGTAGCTCTTCTTTTGATCCATTTTGTAGTTCTTTCTCTTGTCAAGGTTTTTATGACAACGCAATCGCTGTTTCACCAACAGATCCTGGTATGATCTACTTAGGGGGTGTTACCTTGTGGAGGTGGCAGCAAGGAAGTTCTGACTTTCAAGGATCTTGGGAGCAGGTTGCTTATAACTTTGAATTTCCTGGAAACTTTAGTTTTGTTCACTCAGATGTACATAGAATATTGTTCGTTTCTGGAAATGAATTGTTAGTTGGAAGTGATGGTGGTGTTCATAGAACAGAGAACGCTGCAGATGCTACTCCTACTTTTGTAACTGTTAATAGAGGTTACAATGTAACCCAATTTTATGATATCGGCGTTGGTCCTGATGGAAAAGTAATGGGAGGAACCCAAGATAACGGTACAATCATCGTAGGGTACCAATTTAATAATAACGTATCAGGTTTTGATGTTAGAGGTGGAGATGGATTTGATACCGAATTGTCAGCCCTAGTACCTTCAGTTGGTTTTGCATCCCTATATTATGGAAATGTTTCAAAAGTAACAGGTTTAGCTAAGAATTTCTCTGATGTAAATGTGGATCAAGGAAGTTTCTATAATCAAGATTTGTCAGGGCGTTGTTTAGTACCAACAAGGGGATGTGGTCCTTTCTACACTTCTTTTAAGTTGTGGGAAACGTTTAATGATGTTAATTCTAGAGATACACTAGACATAACTGTGGTTACAGATAAGAAATATTTCCACGGGGATACTATCTTATTACCAAGTCAGACCCAAAATAGGTTTATTAAGCATGTAATAGATACTGCTAATATTGCGGTTGGTGATAGTATTGATGCTGTAGAGCAAGTGACCTTTGAAGGTATTGTTGATCATTACCAATCAATCGCTGCCTTAGCTAATGCTATTCCGGCTAATCCTCCTACTACTAACGCAACTAGTATACATATTACTAGAGATGCTTTAAAAAATATTGCAAGTACTGAAATCGCTTGGTATAGAATAGCAGGTGTTGGTTCCAACCCTGAAGAAATATCAGGTACTGTTATTTCTATGGCATTCTCCAGAGATGGAGAGTATTTATTTGTTGGTACTTCTAGTGGAGGTGTTTACAGAATTTCAGGTTTGATTGCTGCTTGGGAGAACGATGATTACAGCTTTAACAACAGTAGCTCATTTATCAAATGTAAGCGTATTGGAAATTTCGGTAGTCGATCTATAACAGGTATTACTGTAGATCCTAATAATTCGGATAATGTAATTGTGACGTGTGGAAACTACAATAATAACGCATATGTATACAGAACAGATTTTGCAACTACCGCAGGTGATCCTTTTAATACTTTTGAGTCTATTCAAGGTTCAGGCTTAGCTCCATTTCCTGTATACTCTGCCGTTATTGATAAAAACAATAATCAGAATATTATAATAGGTACTGAATTTGGTGTTTATGCCACTGATAATGGGTTTACAGCTAATGCTAGCGATGTGACATGGACTGAAGAGAACTTTGGATTAGCAAAAGTGCCTGTTTATGAAGTTCAACAGCAAGTGTTTAACTATAAGTTTGCTTCAAATGACGGTGCGGTTTATGCCGGTACTCATGGTAGAGGTATATTTAGAACTGATAAATATGTTGGCATTAGAGATCTTGGCAGAGGTTCTGATAAGAATTCTACATTCAAGTCCAATATTAAAATGTATCCTAATCCGGTTATTGATAACACCACAATTGAGTTCAATCTTGCTAAGCAAGAGAATGTAAGATTGGCGGTTTATTCTATAACAGGACGTTTAGTGCATACTGAAGATTTAGGAAGCCTTGTAGAAGGAAAACAAAAGATGAATATTCAATTGGACAACTTGGGTTCAGGGACATACATAATGACCCTTCAAAGTTCAACTGAAACGAAATCAACCAAATTTATTGTACAATAATAG
>CBFHLF010000204.1:0-3616 GCA_965656555.1 uncultured Acidiluteibacter sp.
GACCCAGTGGAAGGTTTAAAATAGCTCTAATGTGCTGATCAAACTGAGAACTGTAATTACCTTCAATACTCTGATGCCCGCTGTTGTGCGGTCTTGGAGCAATTTCATTAACCAACAATTCTCCTGACTTGCTCAAAAAGAATTCCACCGCTAATAAACCAACCATGTCTAGTTTAGAAATAATTTTTGCTGCGATTTCTTGCGCTTGATGCTCGATTTTTTCAGCAATGTTTGCAGGAGCAAATAAAAATTCAACCATGTTTGCAATAGGATTGAACTCTAATTCAACTACAGGGAATTGTTTTACCTCTCCGTTTTCATTGCGAGCAACAATTACTGATAGCTCTTTATCCATATCTACGCCTTCCTCACACATAGATGGGCCTTCCATGGCGTTTTTTACATCATTTGCATCGGCTATTTTCTGCACGCCATATCCGTCGTATCCTGATGTTCTTAGTTTCTGAAAAAGTGGATATTTAGTCGCTTTTGCGGAAATTTCTGCCTTATTTTCTGCTAGAAAGTAGGGTGAAGTAGGAACACCAATTTGGGTAAAAAACTGTTTTTGCAGTCCTTTATCTTGTATCGTTTTGAGTGCTTTTGCTTGTGGAAATACTTTTATACCCAAGTCTTCTAGTGCTTGCAGTGCATCTGAATTAACATCTTCAAACTCTATGGTCACAACATCTTTGTCCTTCCCAAATTCAAAGACCGTATCATAATCTTTAAAATTACCTACTACAAATTCATTAGCAATTTGGTGGCATGGAGCCTGTGGATTAGGGTCCAAAACTGAAATGTTTAGATTATAATCATAGGCTTTCTGTAGCATCATTCTGCCTAACTGACCACCGCCTAGTAGGCCAATTTTAAAATCTGCGTTGTGGATACTTTTCATGGCGCAAAGATAGGCTGATTGAATGGATGCAGCCAAATAAAATGATGAGAATTGAGCATCAACAAAAAAAGCGACTTGAATTGATTCAAGTCGCTTTTCAAATGAGAAATAATTTAATTGCTATTAATTCAATTCAAAACGGTCGGCGTTCATTACTTTATTCCACGCTTTGATAAAATCAGTCACCATTTTTTCTTTTGCATCTGAACTTGCGTATACTTCAGCCAAAGCTCTTAATTCTGAGTTAGAGCCAAAAATTAAGTCTGCTCGTGTAGCCGTCCATTTGGTTTCTCCAGTCGAACGGTCCTTTCCTACAAACTCCAATTGGTCTTCAGAAGTAGCAGTCCACTCAGTGTTCATATCCAATAGGTTGACAAAGAAGTCGTTGGTCAATTGTCCTGGAGTAGCGGTAAAAACACCGTGTTTCGTATCGTTATAATTCACACCTAGTGCACGCATACCTCCAACTAAAACAGTCATTTCGGGAGCCGTAAGGCCTAGTAACTGTGCTTTGTCAATTAATAATTCTTCTGTAGTTAAGGTGTATTCTTTAGTTTGATAGTTTCTAAAACCATCTGCCATTGGCTCTAATACAGCCATACTTTCAACATCAGTTTGTTCCTGAGATGCATCCATTCTTCCTGCAGTAAATGCCACTTGTTGAGAGAAACCTGCTTTTTCTGCTGCTTGCTCTATTGCTGCATTTCCACCCAAAACAATTAGGTCAGCCATTGAAACCTTTTTGTTTCCTGATTTAGCGTTAAAATCAGCTTGAATTTTTTCATATACGGCTAAGACTTTCTTTAATTGCTTTGGACTATTGCTTTCCCAATTGATTTGAGGCTCTAATCGAATTCGTGCACCATTTGCTCCACCACGGCGATCTGATGTTCTAAAAGTAGATGCTGACGCCCATGCTGTTTCAATCAGTTCTTTGCTTGTTAGTCCTGACGCCAAAATTTGGTCCTTCAAAGCCTTGATATCATTTGCATTTACCAATTCGTGATCAACTGCAGGAATTGGATCTTGCCATATAAAATCATCTTGAGGAATTTCAGGCCCTATGTAAGCTGATTTTGGCCCCATATCTCTGTGAGTTAGCTTGAACCAAGCTTTTGCAAAAGCTGCATCAAACTCATCAGGGTTTTCCATAAAACGTTTAGAGATCTTTTCGTAAATGGGGTCAAAACGAAGAGACAAGTCAGTGGTCAACATCGTAGGACGGTGTCTTTTATTTTCATCAAATGCATCTGGGAAAATTTCAGCAGACTCTTTAGCTACCCACTGATGAGCACCTGCAGGGCTTTTTGTCAATTCCCACTCATATGAAAATAGAATATTTAAATACGCATGGCTCCATTGGGTTGGAGTAGGCGTCCAAATAACCTCTAATCCTGAAGTTATCGCATCTTTGCCTTTTCCAGTTCCGTATTTATTTTTCCAGCCCAAACCTTGCTCTTCAATGGAAGCACCCTCAGGTGATGCAGATAAATTAGAATCTGGCGCCGCACCATGGGTTTTTCCTAAGGTGTGTCCTCCTGCGATTAATGCAACTGTTTCCTCATCATTCATTCCCATTCTTCCGAATGTTTCTCTAATGTCATGAGCGGCTAATACTGGATCAGGGTTTCCATTTGGACCTTCGGGGTTTACATAAATTAATCCCATTTGAACTGCTGCTAGCGGATCTTCTAATTCTCGGTCTTCTGAATAGCGATTATCATCTAGAAATTTGCTTTCTGATCCCCAGTAAACGTTATTGGCTGGTTCCCATACATCTGTTCTTCCTCCTGCAAAACCAATGGTTTCAAATCCCATTGACTCTAAGGCTACGTTTCCGGTAAGAATCATCAAATCGGCCCATGAAATCTTTTTGCCATACTTCTGTTTAATTGGCCAAAGTAATCTTCTTGCCTTATCTAAGTTGGCATTATCAGGCCAACTGTTAAGTGGAGCAAATCGCTGCTGTCCTTCTCTAGAACCACCTCGGCCGTCACCTGTTCGGTAAGTTCCTGCACTGTGCCACGCCATTCGAATAAAAAATGGTCCATAGTGACCATAGTCAGCAGGCCACCAATCTTTGGAATCCGTCATTAAATCTGTCAGGTCTTTTTTCAGTGCTTCGTAATCCAACTCACTAAATGCTTCTTCATAATTAAATGACTCACCCATCGGGTCTGATAAATCACTGTTTTGTCTTAAGACACTTAAGTCAAGCTGATTTGGCCACCAATCTTTATTGGTTTTTCCTTCTCCTTGTACTACTTGTCCTGTTGATTTTTTCTTATCAAATCCAAAAGGACATCCTCCTTCTTTTTCACTCATCGTTTGGTCTTTTTCGCCGGAGCATGATGCTAATGCCAAAAGTCCGGCAGAGATTAATAATTGAATTTTCATCGGTTTATCGTTTTTTTATTACCGTGCAAATATGCGGCGATAATTTTATTTATAAAAACGATATTATCAATGTTAATATTGATGAATTAGATTTTATACCTTTGTCCTATGAATATACAACAATTTCAGTACGTATTGGCAGTGGTTGATTTAAAAAATTTTGAAGCTGCTGCGGAACGGTGTTTCGTTACACAGTCTACATTAAGTACAATGATTGGTAGGTTAGAAGATGAGTTGGGAATAAAAATATTTAATCGGAAAACGAAACCCGTTTCCATTACACCTGATGGTGCTGTTTTGATTGAACGTTTTAGAATTGTG
>CBFHLF010000205.1:0-3614 GCA_965656555.1 uncultured Acidiluteibacter sp.
CATCATTATTAGACAAAGCAGGTGAACTTGGTTTGTTAGGAATTTCGGTTCCGGAAGATTTAGGCGGATTTGGAAAAGGATTTGTAACCTCTATGCTGACCGCAGAAGTTACAGGAGCAGGCCACTCCTTTGCAGTGGCCTTATCAGCACACACAGGAATCGGTACGTTACCAATACTTTATTACGGTAACGATGAGCAAAAAGCCAAGTACATTCCAAAATTGGCTTCGGGCGAATGGAAAGGATGCTACTGCTTAACAGAACCAAGTGCAGGATCTGATGCCAACTCAGGAAAAACTAAAGCAGTGCTTTCTGAAGATGGAAAGCATTACATCTTAAATGGTCAAAAGATGTGGATCACCAACGGTGGGTTTGCACACATTTTTACAGTATTTGCTAAGATAGGTGATGACGAAAATTTATCTGCCTTCATCCTGACCAGGGACATGGAAGGGTTAACCTTAAACCCAGAAGAGAAAAAGTTGGGAATCAAAGGTTCATCCACTCGTCAAGTGTTCTTCAATAATGTTAAGGTTCCTGTAGAGAATTTATTGGGTGATCGTGAAGAAGGCTTTATGATTGCGCTAAATATCTTAAATATCGGTCGAATAAAATTGGCAGGTGCTGCTCTTGGCGCAGCCAAGAAAGCAATTACGCGTTCCATCAATTACGCCAACGAGCGAGAGCAATTTGGAAGAGCCATTTCTAAATATGGTGCGATTCGATATAAATTGGGCGAACAAGCCATTAAGTGCTTTGCGACAGAATCAGCGCTTTACCGAGCATCTCAAAACATAGAAGATGCCATCGAAAACCTAGTTGCAGAAGGAATGGACAAGCAGAAAGCTACGCTAGAAGGCATTAAACAATTTGCAGTAGAATGTGCGCTTTTAAAAGTACACGGATCTGAAACCTTGGATTATGTAGTAGATGAAGGTGTTCAAATTTATGGTGGTATGGGGTATTCTGCAGAAGCACCGATGGAACGTGCTTACCGAGATGCACGTATCAACCGAATTTTTGAAGGAACCAATGAAATCAACCGCATGCTTTCTGTGGACTTGATGCTCAAAAGAGCGATGAAAGGAGAACTGGATTTAATGACTCCTGCCATGAAAGTAGCAGACGAGTTAATGGAGATTCCTGATTTTGATTTTGATGATTCAGCAGATTATGCTACAGAAACACGATTAATAGGCAACTTTAAAAAGGCGGTCCTTTTAGTAGCCGGAGCAGCAGCAAAAACACTGATGCAACAATTGGCAAAAGAGCAAGAAGTGCTCATGAATATTGCTGATATGATGATGGAGACCTACATTGCAGAATCAACTTTATTGAGAATCCAGAAATTAGGCAATAAAGCTACAGATGAGCAAATTGCAATGATGAAGGTTTACCTTTATGATGCTGCCGATCGAATCGGCAAAGCAGGTAGAGATGCGATCCAATCATTTGCTGATGGTGACGAGTTAAGAGCCATGATGATGGGCATGAAACGATTCACCAAACACGAGCCTTTTAATGTAAAAGAAGCAAGAAGAAAAGTGGCTGCAAAGCTGATCGATAAGAATGAATATTGTTTTTAGTAGTTTTTAAATTAGTTAGTTTAAAAGCACTTGCCCTTTTTTAGGACAAGTGCTTTTTTTGTATTTTTGCATCGACCAACTTGTATTAAATGCACCTCAAACTCTTCTTTATAGCGATAACCCTACTTTTCGGTTTAAGTATATGGTGCCAAACAGGACCAGGAGGTGTAGGTAATTCAACTAACAATGGTTTATGGCTTAGAGCAGATCAGTTCAGCGGCTCCAGTGGCAGTCCGGTGGCTACATGGGAAGATCAATCAGGCAATGGGAACAATGCGAGTAGAGCTACAGTAAGCGAGCAACCAACCTACTTTAATACAAGCGCATTAAATGGTCAACCAATTATTCGGTTTGATGGCAGCAATGATCAAATGCAAATTCCAGATGCCAATATCTTAGACAATAGCTCAGGAATGACCTACTTCGTAGTATTGAGAGGTAACAATATTGATAACAACCCTAGAGGAATTTTAGGAAAGCGACTGACCTTTACTTCGTCTGCTAATTATGCATATACTTGGTTTTTTCATACAAGTAGTAGACTCAATACAGATATAGAAACCCAAAATAACCGTTTTGCGACCGCCTCCTCTTTTTCTAGTGGAGTTAACTATTTGTTAAGCTTAAGATATGATGGAGCTAGCACAAGTAGCTCACGAGTAAGAATTTACATTGGAGAATCATTAAATACTTTGGCTGCAGAATCCTCAACGAGTATTGGAAATAGTAATCAGCCAGTTACACTAGGTGCGCTAAATGAAAATTATGGCACCTATTTAGGAGCTGACTATGCAGAAGTCATCCATTATAATTACGCCGTAAACACTGCTCAGCGAATTATCATTAACAATTATTTATCAGCAAAGTATAACATAAACTTAAGCGCAAATGATGTATATACCAATGATGATCCTGCCAATGGAAATTATGATTTCGATGTAGCGGGAATTGGGCGTGTAGATGCGTCAAATATTCAGGATGATTCTAAAGGAAGTGGTCCAATTCGAATTTTAAACCCAAGTAATTTAGGCAATAATGAGTTCATGCTTTGGGGACATGATGGCGTAAATCCAAATGCAAAAAATTATGTAGATATTCCAGCTGGTTTAGATGCTCGATTAGAGCGCTTATGGCGCATAAGCGAAGTAAACTCTTCTGGCACAGCAGTTAATGTAGGAAATGTAGACATACAATGGGATTTATCGACTTCAGGGCCGGTAATAGCATCAGAGCTTCGATTGCTAATTGACACTGACAACGATGGAGGATTTGCTGATGAAACGCCTATATCGGGCGCTACAGATCTTGGAGGTGGTATATTTGGGTTTGCGGCAGTCAGTGGATTTACGAATGGAACTCGTTTTACATTAGCTACCATTGATGAGACCTCTACTCCACTTCCTGTAACTTGGGAATTTGTGAAAGGGGAAAAAAGAATTTCATCTAATGTGCTAACTTGGGGAACACTTTCTGAAATAAATAACGACTACTTTTCGATAGAAAGAAGCCCAAATGCAGAAGACTGGATTACAATAGGACGAGTTGAAGGAAACGGGAATAGTTCATTAAGCAATGCGTATCGTTTTTTAGATGAACAACCTTTCAAAAATGAAACAAGCTATTACCGCATCAAACAAGTTGATTTTAATGGCGCATATTCCTACTCTTCGATTATTGCGATCAATACCAATGAATTATCGAATTACACGATCTTTCCAAATCCTGCTAATGGGCACGTTACGATCACACACCCAGATAATTATTCCTGTTCTCTTGTAAGCATTTTGGGAAATAAGATAACTACAGCAAGCACTACCTTAAACGGTTCCACACGCATACAAACTGGCTCTATTAAGTCAGGTATTTATTTTATTCAGGTGGTTGATCAAGATTTAAATATCAAGTCTGTTCAAAAGGTAGTGATAAGGCACTAAGCTAGAAAAATGGAGGATAAGAACCATTTTCCAATTGGTTTAACCTTCAATTAGCTACGGCCACTTTTCTGAAAGCTCACACTAGCCTTCAAAG
>CBFHLF010000206.1:0-3596 GCA_965656555.1 uncultured Acidiluteibacter sp.
TTCAAAAGAGGGCTCAAAATAAAATGGTGCCTTCCTAAACTTTCATCCCCTGAAGACTCTTATACTAGTTAATAGTTGATGAGCTCTTCAGGGTTACTTTTGTGGGAGCTGTTCAATCAATTAAATTTAAAGAGGAGTTAAATTTTTGAAAAAAATGAGCAAAAAGTAATGAAAGCAAAAAATAGGGTATACATTTGTCGACATAATTTTTGATAGAGTTGAAATCATACCTTTTAATATTCATCCTTTCATTTTTTGGCGGAGTAAGTCATCTATCGGCAACTATTTCACCAAGCACATCTCCACTGTCTTTAACTGCATTAGAAATTCAAAATTCGTCTGATTTAGAGTTTTCTATGAAACATCCTACTAAAGACCATTCAAACACTCCTTTTTCTGATTATTCTCAAATAGAAACCGAAGACGAAGAGGAAAAGCTTAAGAACTCGTTAAAACGAAGTACGAGCAATAATTTTATTTACCTATCTCCTTTTAAGATCAATCAAAGTAGGTTGTTACCCGATAGTGGATCTATTCAACAACATACAACTTTCTTTAATTTAGACAGTTCTTCTAACTTATCTACGCCGATATACATCCGTATATCCGTATTCCGAATTTGATTTTTTTCATTGATCATTTACACCTGTCGTGTAAGTGATTTTCCAACCTAGGCTTTAAATAAGCCTGCCACTTGCATTTACCTTTTATTCAGGTAGATCTCTTTATTTTTCAATTAATCACTTTTATTTTACATCATCCAATGAAACGAATTATCGTTAACATCAGTTTGTGCGCCTTAGTTGTGCTTACAAGCTGTGATTCAGCACACCATGATCATGAAAAAGCAGAAGAAACTTTTCATGTTACTAGTCCAATAAAGAAGGATACGAATATATACCATGCGTATGTTTCTCAAATTCAATCGATCAATCATATTGAATTAAGATCTCAAGAACGTGGTTATCTAGAAGCAGTCTATGTAGATGAGGGGCAGTCTGTAAAAAAGGGTCAACTACTCTTTAGAATTATGCCTAGGATTTACGAAGCAGAAATGTTAAAGGCAAAAGCTGAGGCTGATTTAGCAAGAATTGAGTATGAAAATACTAAAGCATTAAGCGATAGCAATATCGTTTCAAGAAATGAGCTTGCTATGGATAAAGCAAGGTATGACAAAGCAAAAGCTGAGTTAGCCTTATCACAAGTTCATTTAGACTTTACAGAGATAAGGGCTCCATTTGATGGCATTATAGATCGCTTTCATGTGCGAGTAGGTAGTCTTGTGGACGAAGGTGACGTGCTTACTAATTTATCAGACAATAGTCAGATGTGGGTATATTTTAATGTACCTGAGGCAGAATACTTGGATTATATGGAACGTTTAAATGATGTCTCTGCATTAAAAGTTAACTTACAAATGGCTAACAATAAACTATTTAATCAAGAAGGTAAAGTTGAAACCATTGAAGCAGACTTCAATAATGAAACAGGGAATATTCCTTTTAGAGCCAATTTTCCAAACCCCGATCGCTTACTGCGTCATGGAGAAACAGGAAATATTCAAGTTTCGGTTGAATTGAAAAATGCACTGATTATACCACAAAAAGCAACCTTTGAGATTCTTGAGAAGAAATATGTTTTTGTAGTTGATAATGAAAATATTCTACACTCAAGAGAAATTACAATTGGTAGCGAACTACCTCACTTGTTTGTGGTTACCTCAGGTCTTAAAGAGTCTGATAAATTTCTTTTAGAAGGGCTAAGAAAGGTTAAAAATCTAGATAAAATAAACTATGATTTCATCGATCCAAGCAATGTGCTTAATGATCTTGAATTATACTCAGAATAAACAATAGTCTAAAAATTGAACGATGTTTAAAAATATTATACACCGACCAGTATTTGCAATTGTCATCTCAATTGTGATTGTATTTACAGGTCTATTAGCTATTAACCAATTACCTACATCGCAGTTTCCTCAAATTGCTCCAACTACGGTAAGTATTTTTATTGCCTATCCTGGAGCAAGTGCCGATGTATTGGTAAAATCAACATTGAATACACTTGAAAACTCTATAAATGGGGTACAAGGTATGCGCTACATTGCTACCGATGCAACTAGTGCTGGAGAAGCAACGCTTAATGTCATATTTGAGCCCGGGACAGACCCCAACCAAGCAGTCATACAAGTTAAAACACGAGTAGATCAAGTTATGCCCTTGTTGCCAGAATTAGTGCAACGAGAAGGGGTGATTATTACACCGATTCAGCCGAGTATGCTCATGTACGTTAACTTATACAGCACTGATAAAAATGTTGATCAGAAGTTTTTATACAACTATGCAGACGTTAAGATGATTCCTGAAATCAATCGTATAAATGGGATTGCTCGCTCTAGTATTTTAGGAAGTAGAAAATATGCAATGCGAATATGGCTAAATCCAGAACGAATGCGCGCCTATTCTATATCATCTGAAGAAGTGATGGAAGCATTGGCGGAACAAAGCATCATGGGTAGACCTGGAAGAATTGGTCAAAGTTCAGGAATTGCAGCGCAATCATTGGAGTATGTGCTCACTTATAAGGGCCGTTTTAATAAACAAGAAGAGTATGAAGATATCATTATTCGTGCAAATGCTGAAGGTGAAAGTATTCACCTTAGAGATATTGCACGAGTTGAGTTAGGAAGTGAGTTTTTTGATATTTACTCTAACTTAGATGGTTATCCATCAGCAGCTATTGTTTTAAAACAATCATTTGGGAGCAATGCAAGTGAGGTAATACAATCAGTAAAAGCAAAGCTTGAAGAAATGAAAGCAGATTTTCCTGAAGGAATGGATTACAAAATTAGTTACGATGTATCAAAGTTTTTAGATGCATCAACTGAGCAAGTAATTCATACTTTGAGAGATGCTTTTATCTTAGTGGCATTAGTTGTGTTTCTATTCTTGGGTGACTTTAGATCGACACTGATACCCATTTTAGCTGTTCCGGTCTCTTTAATTGGAGCCTTTTTTGTCATGCAAATCTTTGGGTTATCTATAAACTTAATTACCTTATTTGCATTAGTATTAGCAATTGGAATAGTTGTCGATGATGCTATTGTAGTGGTAGAAGCTGTGCATGAGAAAATGGAGAAGGAACGCCTCTCGCCCTACAAAGCGGTCCAAAAAGTAATGAAAGAGATTAGTGGAGCTATTATCGCTATTACTTTAGTCATGGTTTCGGTATTCTTACCCATCTCATTTATGACAGGGCCAGTTGGAACATTTTACCGTCAGTTTTCCATAACTATGGCTAGTTCAATTGTTCTTTCTGCCATTGTAGCGCTAACACTAACTCCAGTATTATGTGCCATGATTTTGAAAAATAATCATGGGAAACCTCGCAAAAAAACACCAATAAATCGATTTATTGATTGGTTTAACAGAGGGTTTGAAAAATTAACTGGAAGGTATGTTAACTTGTTAAATAAGATAGTTAATAGGAGGGTAGTAACCTTTGGAATTCTAATCCTATTTGGCTTGGGAATATTTGTTCAAAATCAATTTTTAGCTTCAGGTTTTATCCCCGGCGAAGATCAAGGAACGATCTAT
>CBFHLF010000207.1:0-3594 GCA_965656555.1 uncultured Acidiluteibacter sp.
AACACAAATTCTAAAAGGATTTTAATTAAACAGTAAATCTATAATTGCGGATAAACCTATAATAATGGCCAAAACACTCCCAAATAATCCAAAATAAAAATGAATTTTATCATATGAATCCAGATCATCATATTTTTTTTTAGTGTTTTGAATAATGAATAATCCAAACACACCAATAATCAGCATAACCAAACCACTCATCTTTCCATGTTTATTAACCAATTCATTCTCAAAACCTTTAGAGATATTTTGTTTTAAAACCCGCTCACGCGGACTTGCAGTCCGCGTGCAAATACTAAATTTCGGTAGAGTTGTATCTGTTCGCCGCTAGGAGCAAACACCTACTATAAGCTTTAAATCAGCTGCCTAACAACATCTAAAAACGCGATAACATCGCACGGGAGCGGAGTCTATTCTTTCACCACTTTTTTGTTAACAACACCTTTCTCGGTAATCACTTTTAAAATGTATGCGCCTGAATTCAGATGTCCAATATCAATACGTTTAGTATGCGAAACATCAAGTAATAGCTTTCCAGTAATAGCATATAGAAGTGCTCTATCCACTTTAAAATCAGTTTGAATCTCAACAATATCCTTTACCGGATTGGGATAAGTAATTACCTGCCGATCCAAGCTGCCATTTTCTTTTACACCTACAGTAAAAATATAAGGAGTTCCTACAGCGATATTACCTCTCTTGCAATATACTTGTGTGGTATCTTTATATTCAGGTAATCCAAAACTCCTATATTCATTCCTTGAAAAAGGATATCCAATAGGTCCATAATGAAAATTACCAATCTCAAAAGGCACCATATTTATTGTTTGTAAAGAATCTATAACGTTTACACTCATTAGGGAATACCACGTTTCGAATTCAAAAATAGATGCTAAAGGATGATTCAATCGATAAAACAGCATTTGTGTTCTTCCGTAACCATTGCGCAAATCAGATTCACTTACGATCATTGACTTTTTGTCGTGAATAATAGTATTGATATTAAACACTTTTTCAGTCGTGTCAATACCCTTCGCGTTTGGTGAGTAAATATCTCTCCATCTATCTTCAATAAGAATCGTTCTTATGCTTCCTAAAGTAGTATCACTAATTATTTTTGAAATGTGTTGTCTCGATTCATAAAAACCATTCCATCCACTGATTCTGCTTTCATAATGATACTCATCACCGACCGAAAGTAAATGATAATCATTAGCGGTCAAGGCTTGATTTGGAATTGGAAACTTTTCAAAAGTAGCAGTCGTAGAATCTTGCAGTTCGGTAAAGTCAGCTGTCTTTATCAATCCATTCTGTTTAGAAACAAGCAGGTTTACCTTATCAAACTTATGGGCGGTATCTCTTTGGTTTTGTAAATCAAAAACGGTTATAGAAAAAAGAGCTAATGAATCAAATTGGGAACCCAAAATAGTATCATGGTATACCGAGTCCACCGTTGCTACCATGTAAAAGTCTACAGACCTTCCGAATGTCCATTGTTGATTTGCGGCATATGAGTGCGGAAAGGACAGTCGAAATCCGCTACTATCAATGGTTTTAAATACAGACGAGTCGCTAGAGATGATAAGAGAATCTCCCAACAAGCGTCCCTTCACTAAGGGACCATTTCCATAAATCGTATAACTGAATAATCCAGCAGCTGCAAGTGGATACCCTTTTTCAAACTCAATTACCGTATTATTAGATTGCGTATGGTTTCTTTTTACACTAATCGATTGAATAACATAAGCATCATAAGAAGGTCCTTCAATGAAGCCTGAAGCCAAGACCCAGTTATCATCTTTATATTGCACAAGTGTATCACTAGCTATAAAAGGGGCCCATTGTTGAGAAAAAACAGAACAGGAAAAAAGTAAAAGCGGAACAAGAAACGATCTTTTCATGATTAAAGCTTTTGATTATAGGGAATTGGAATGTACAGATAAATATCAACAGCAAACCATTTACTCAATATATTTTATCATTTACTATTGCAAAAACACTCCACCACTCAAACTCATATCTAACCCAAAATCAAACCTTATTATCAATGAAATTACAAACTCCTACAATTAATCTATATCATTATCTGGCTAATATTATCCGTATTCACATAAAAAATCTTGACTATGATAAAGGGTTCAGGTGCTCTATTTTCTTGAACCGTTTATTCATTCTTTTGCTAGTTCTGTTAATACCTATTTATTTCTCTTTCAACCACTTTTTAATTACGATACATTCCAAAATTCTCTCTATTTTGTTTATCATCACTTAAATATTTAGTGATTTTCGGCATAGTATCCCTTATGATGCTATGATTTAAAATCCCAAGTTGTCGTTTTGATTAAGATACAACTTCTGTTTAGCACTTGGTAAAATCCCGTCGGATGTTTTTTTGTGAATTACTTTTAAAAACACTCCATCAAAAGACTACGTCCTTTACCAATTCAACTCTTACAACGTATTGACAAAATCTAAAAACACTTTTTTATGTTGATCTAAATCCATATTGCCTGATAAGGAAGCTCTAACAATGTAATCCTTATCTCCCTCCTTGGTAGTACCTTGAGTAGAAGTCGCTGGAATGGTCCAATAACAGCCTTTCAATTGACCATAACTCACACAAAACTTGCTTTCATTAGGTATTTCTGTAATCATTAAGTTGATCAATCGAAGGTTTAATGCTCGTTTATATTGCTCACGCTCTTCTTCCGTATCTCCTTTTGTCGGTAAGTCGAGTGAAAACACAGAAGGTGTAAATCCTGCATTAGCAAGCTCTTCTGAAACAAAGTTGATTTTTGCCGCAGGTAAGTTCTCCTCTATGAAATTTACAAACGATCGGGTGTTTTCATAAGCTGAGGCAATTCGATCATTCATAGAAGGCAACTGTTCAGCCAAGAATGCATATTGCAAGGCAGTAGCTTCATTATCACAAAGGGATAAATGCATAGCAATTTTTTCCATCAATCCAGTAGCCTTTTTATTGGATACACAATACCCAGCAGTGCACTTACCTCCGCTCGGAAACTTAGATCCACTTGCATAAGAAATGGTTCTTACTTCAGCTAAAATTTCTTGATCTCCTAAAAAGTGAACATTTGGGCAAAACGTTTGATCGAGAATGAAAACAGGATCAATTGCTGTGACTCCATCAGCTGTTTTACGATCTGCATTTAAAGCAGCTCTCAACAGCTCCATGTTGGGCACTTCAACTCTTGGGTTGGTTGGTATTTCAGCAATAATGTAGGGAACTGCATCTTCATTTGCCAACCGATCCAACACTTGGTTTACGCTATCAACCATATCGTTATCTCCATCTACTGGTAAATCAACAACACTAACGTTTGGCAAGCATGCAGCAACTCTTCGGGCTTGATCGTTTGTGCCACCGTAACAGTTTGGTGGCACAATAAACTTGATGGCCTTATTTGGATGATTCTCCATAGCATCATGGATCAAACCCATCATGATAGCATACTGGATAGACAAACCACTAGAGGCTACCAGTGCATCAGAATGCCCTTCGGTTATGGATTTAACTGAATCTATAACATGCCGCTTGTTGCTTGAAAGCGAAGACAGGTCTGCTTTTAAAGG
>CBFHLF010000208.1:0-1758 GCA_965656555.1 uncultured Acidiluteibacter sp.
TTATGATAAGGATGCTGATGCAGCCATTAATTATGGCGGAATTGGTGCTGTAATCGGTCACGAATTTACGCATGGTTTTGATGATCAAGGTAGCAAGTATGATGCTGAAGGAAACCTAAAAAATTGGTGGACAGAAGCTGATCGAGTAGCTTTTGATGAGCGCGCAAACAAAGTAGTAGAGCAGTTTAACAACTTCGAAGCATTGGACAGCGTGTTTGTAAATGGTCAATTAACCTTAGGTGAAAACATCGCGGATTTAGGTGGTTTAATTTTAGCGTACCACGCTATGGAGAAATCATTTGAAGGAAAAGAAGTTCCTGGAGAAATAGATGGATTTACGCAGCAGCAACGTTTCTTCTTAGGATGGGCGCAGGTATGGCACATGAACATGACAGAAGAGGAATTGAGAAATAGAATTATTACCGATCCTCACTCTCCAGGAGAATATAGAGTAAGAGGCCCTTTGGCTAACTTAACCGAGTTTAGCGAAGCATTTAATTGTGAAGCTAACAGCCCAATGGTGGCGCCTGACTCTACAAGAGCAGTAATTTGGTAAACTAACAACTTAATTAACCTAAGAACTCCCTTTCGAATTACCGGAAGGGAGTTTTTTTTGACTTTAAAACTGAGTAAAAGTTTTCGTAACTTTATATCAGTCTGAAAAGCAAGCACAAGGAATTTCACCACTAGGCAAAAACTTTATGAAAAGTATCATCGTTTTACTTTTTTCACTTTTTCTCTGCTCACTCCTACCCGCTCAAAACTTGGTTCGCAATCCAAGCTTTGAATTGTATACTACCTGTCCAGATAATTTTGGGCAATATGCACGTGCTATGTATTGGCTAAATCCAACCAATGGAACTCCTGACTTTCATCACTCTTGCTCAACAAATCCTTTTGTATCAACTCCTGTCAGCTCTGTTGCTGGAGAACAAGTTCCCAAAACAGGAAATGGATATATGGGCGGAAATCTTCATGGAGGCACTTTTGAATACAGAGACTATGTTTATACACAATTATCTAATAATTTAGTAAAAAATAAAAGATATTTGGTGTCCTTCTATGTAAATCTTTCTGATTATTCTCAAATAGGAGTTAATCGCATAGGAGCCTATTTATCAATAAGCAACCCTACTCCTATAATTCCTGTCGGAACAGGACCACTAAACATGTATACTCCACAAATTAACAATCCAGTTAATCGAATCATTGTTGACAAAGAAGCTTGGACAGAGATCTCAGGAATATACACTGCTCTGGGTGGAGAGCGATACATCACATTAGGTAATTTTTATGCTAATGCCAATGTAACCACCATGGCTGCTCCGCTGCCACGATTAAACACTTATATATCTTATTATTTTTTTGATGATGTATCTGTTATTGAGCTCAATGATTATGATTTGGGTATCTCCAGCATTGATGTAAATGAGGTCTGCTATGGAACAGCTGATACGGTCAAAATCACCCTCATAAATGCGGCAGATTCTGCTATTGATTTTACGATTGATACCGTAAGTATTAATCTTGATTTAAGTGTCAATAACATTGCACTCAACTCGTATAGTTATGAACTTACTACCAATAACTTAAATTCACAATTTGGGCGTCCACTAATGCCAGATAGCTCAGTAATCATTGAGTTAACCGGTGTTGATTTTTCAAGGTATGACTCGACCTATTTGCTAACTGCTTCCCTAGAAATGAAGAGGGATATTAACGATACCAATAATTCATTAACCAAAACAATCATTCCAA
>CBFHLF010000208.1:1768-3590 GCA_965656555.1 uncultured Acidiluteibacter sp.
TTCTTCAGTAGTGCTGTCTGCAGCCAATATAATTGGTGCAGGTAATTGGCAATTCTCCGATGATGGAATCGCTTTTCAAAATTACCAACCCAATGATACATTGGTTCAACAGGTATTTCAACCCACCTTTTATCGTTATCAAGTTTGTGGTGTTCTATTTAGTGATACCTTTCTTATAAAAGTTAACAACCCTCCTTCACTTCCTGACAGCAGCTTTAACAGCTGTGATAACAATTGGGTGCTTACTCCTCATGCGGAATTACCTAACCAAAGTTTTTCTTGGTTTTACCCCAGTGACACCATTAACTCTTTTTATACTGGTGACACGTTAATAATCAACGATACATCAAATCAATTCTTTTACATTAAATCTGTGGTAGATTCATGCTATGCAAATCAGTTTTCTAAGATAATTCTTACAGCAAATGATTGTGATACCTTAGATGATAAATCGAGAATTGTCATTCCCAACGTAATTACGCCTAATGGAGATGGAATCAACGACTATTTTATTTACCAATTAGAACCCGATCAATTCATAGAAACCATTATCATCGATCGTTGGGGAGGAGAAGTAGCGAAGTGGAGCGGCAATCTGCCTTGGAGAGCTGAAAATATAGAGGCAGGAACCTATTTTGTGATCACGAAGACTGAAAGCGCTGTTTATAAAAATACCCTGACGATTTTAAAGTAGAGAATAATAAATACTTCCGATTTAAGCTCAAAAAGGTAAATTCGCAGTATGAATCAGCTGCACGCTATTTATCATTTTATTCGTCATATATTAGTTGCTAATAAGCGAGGACACGGTGTGCACTCCCCTTTCGTATATCAGTTGGTAAAAGAAGTAATAGACGATAAAGGTCAATACTATGTATTTCAAGATATTGAATCGTTACGAGCCAAATTATTACTGACCAATCAAGAGATCACAGTTACTGATTTGGGGGCAGGCTCTAGAACTACCTCAGCGAATAAGAGAAGCATTAGCGCAATTGCTAAAAGTGCCTTAAAACCTAAAAAGCAGGCGCAACTTTTGTTCCGAATCGCGAATTATTTTCAACCAAAAAACAGCATTGAATTAGGAACTTCATTCGGCTTGAGCGCACTGTATTTATCTCAATGGGGAAGCAAGAATATACTGACCACGATAGAAGGCTGCCCGAATATTGCAAAGGTGGCCCAACTGAACTTTGAAAAACTCGGGGCAAAAAATATCACTTCGCTAGTTGGTGATTTTAACCAACATCTCCCTACTCTACTCCAACAATTAAAAACGGTCGATTTAATTTATTTTGATGGCAATCATACAGAAGAAGCTACACTCCATTATTTTGAACAATGCATCCCTTTTGTGCATAACGATAGCCTATTTATCTTCGACGATATTTATTGGAGTAAAGGAATGACCAATGCTTGGCAGAAGATTAAAGCCGATGAGCGGGTAAAAGTAACGGTTGATACCTATTATTTTGGGCTGGCATTTTTTAGGAAAGAACAACCAAAAGAAGATTTTACCGTTTATCATTAAACAGGGATACTGATCGCCTAGAATTCAATAAATTTGAATGAAATACCGCATTATGAATCCAATCATTAGCATTAATGACCTTACCAGAAACTTTAAACTGGGTAATGAAGTTATAAAAGTACTTAAAGGCCTCACATTTGAGGTTCAAAGAAATGAATATGTTGCATTAATGGGACCCTCTGGTTCAGGAAAGTCTACGCTCATGAATATTTTAGGATGTTTGGATACGCCTACCGGTGGCGATTACATTCTTAATGATAAAAACGTGAGCAAACTCACTGACAATGAATT
>CBFHLF010000209.1:0-3587 GCA_965656555.1 uncultured Acidiluteibacter sp.
ATCATTTGAATTTACTGTCTTATTGGCAGCGCATGGTATGGCTTTAACTTATTTTTTAAGAAACTGGACGTTACCCGGTGTAAAGGCTAGAAATCCATACCCCGAGACGACAGATGATAAGTTTGTAATGGAGCTTCACCTTCATGATAACCATGAGCAGTCAGAAACTGAATTAGAGGAGATGCTTAAATCAACTGGAACAATACGAATCGAAGCTAGATAAGAATTATTACGAAGTATTAGTATGAAAAATAATAGAATCATAAAATCGTTAATCGTACTTGCAGCAGTTGCTTCAAGCGCATTGACTTCTTGTGAAGATCCAAATAGCCCTGGTGTAGAGTATATGCCTGATATGTATCGTTCACCTGCAATTGAGACATATGTAGATTATGAGTATACTGACTCTATGTCTGCAAGATTGCCTGTTGAAAATACGGTAGCCAGAGGATATAAACCATTTCCGTTTGATAATACGCTAGAAGGGTATGAGGAGGCTGGAGAAAAGTTGAAAATACCATTCAAAGTCACTGATGAGATGTTAAAGAAGGGTGGTGCTTTATATGCTTCTTTCTGCAAACACTGTCATGGTCCTAAAGGTCAAGGTAACGGATCAATTAATCATCCTGCCTACAGTGCAGTGCCTTCCTATTCGGATGACACTAAGAATAGACGAGGTGGACGTTCCATGTCAGAATTAGCTCCTGGTCATATTTATCACGTTATTATGTACGGATTAAATGCAATGGGACCACATGCTCCTCAGATAAATGATGATGAGCGATGGAAGATTATTGCTTACGTTCAAACCTTGCAAGGGAAAAATACATCAGAGGAAACTGAAAAAGAAGTAGCAGAAGATTCTGCAGAGTAATTGTTAGATAGTAAAATACGGTAGTATGGAATTTATATTCACAAAAAAGTCAAAAATAACCTTCGCCATCTTTATGGTAATAGGACTAATATCCCTGATCTTTGGATTTGGAGCTGACGAGTCGGCTCACCATTCTAGATTTTGGTCGAATATTTTAATCAATGGGTTTTTCTTCTTTGGAATCTCATTGGGTACGCTCTTTTTCCTTGCGCTGCAATATGCTACTGAGGCCTCGTACTTAACTGTCTTGAAAAGAGTTTTTGAAGGGATTACTCAGTATATGTGGGTTGGAGCTGTCGTGCTAATTTTATTTTTTGCTTCTAGTTCATTGCATCTTAACCATATTTATCATTGGATGGATTCAGCTGCAACTAATGAATTTGTGATTGAAAGTACTTTAGGTACGGATCACCCTGAATATGTAAATGAGTTGGTTGATGGTGCTGTTGAGAACGAGCATTTTGATTCAATTATTGCAGGGAAAACGGCTTATTTAAATCAAGGTTTCTTCTGGATCAGAACATTAGCCTATATTGGCGTTTGGTTGTTTTTTGTTCGTCTGTTTAGAAAACGATCATTATTAGAAGATGAGCAGGGTGGCACAAAAATACACTTCAAGAACATGGTGTATAGTGCAATCTTTTTAGTATTCTTTGCTTACACTTCCTCTACAGCTTCTTGGGATTGGATAATGTCTATCGATACCCACTGGTTCAGTACTTTATTCGGCTGGTATGTATTCTCAGGCATATGGGTAAGCGCAATGATTACAATTGTATTATTAACTCTATATCTTAAGTCTAAAGGCTATTTAAAAGAAGTAAACAAATCACACATGCATGACATTACCAAGTGGATGTTTGCGATTAGTTTTCTATGGAGTTACTTATGGTTTTCTCAATTTGTATTGATTTGGTATTCAAATATCCCTGAAGAAGTAACCTATTACATGACTCGTATTGAACATTACAAAGGTTTATTCTTTGGTGTGTTTGCGGTTAACTTTATTATGCCAATGGTAATATTGATGTCTCGTGACTCTAAACGAAGTATTGGTTATTCATTAGTAGTTGGTTTAATCATTTTTGTTGGACACTGGTTAGATGTTTACCTGATGGTTATGCCTGGAACAGTTGGTGCTCACTGGCACTTTGGTTTCTTTGAAATTGGAACTTTTATCGGTTTCTTAGGCTTATTTTTGTTCACTGTGTTTAGATCTCTTGCTAAAGCGCCACTGATGGTTAAAAATCACCCATTCTTGGAAGAGAGTAAACATTTACATATATAATTAAATAAACACTAAAAGTATTTTGCAATGCTAGATTTGCTAATAATTGTCTCGGTTGTATTGGGTATCATTGCCCTTGCACAATTAATTAAGGTATTGGAACTTGCAGGACATGCAAGAGGAGAAAACTCGTGGGATGTTACAGACAAGGACAATAAAACCCAAGCGCGTTTAATGCCGGTATTTTTGGTCGTTTATTTTGCATCGATCATTTATCAAATGGTAGCTTGGGGTAAATATCTCCTACCTGTGTCGGCTTCTGCTCATGGAGAAACTATAGATAATCTTATGATGACTTCATGGATTGTTATATTTCCTGTTTTCATTCTAACTCACATATTATTATTTTATTTCGCATGGAAGTATTCATACGATAAAAATAGAAAAGCCGAGTTTTTTCCTCACAGTAATAAATTGGAGTTATTATGGACGATTGTTCCAACTGTTGTTTTGTCTATTCTTATCCTTTATGGTTTGAATACATGGAATAATATTACAACACCTGTTTCACAAGAAGAAGATCCAGTTCTTATTGAGCTTTATGCTTATCAGTTTGGTTGGATAGCTCGATATGCAGGAGAAGATCGTGAATTTGGTTCTGCTAACATTAGAAATATTGAAGGCGTTAATGCTTTGGGTATGGATTCAACAGATGCAAATGGATGGGATGATAAAATAGTCCGTGCTGAATTTCACTTACCGGTAAATCGACCTGTGCAATTCGTTTTTCGTGCACAAGACGTAATTCACTCTGCATATATGCCTCACTTTAGAGCCCAAATGAACTGTGTTCCAGGAATGACAACTAGATTCGGTTATACTCCTACAATAACTACCTCAGAAATGAAGACTATCACACAGAATGATGAGTTTAACTACATTCTACTTTGTAATAAAATCTGTGGTGCTGCGCATTACAATATGCAGATGGATATTATAGTTGAAAGTGCTGATGATTTTGATGCTTGGTTAAGTGAGCAAAAGGAGTTCCTTCCTATGGATGGTGCACCGAAAGTAGTTAACGAAGAAGAACAAACCGAGGAAACTGAAGTTTCAACTGAGGAGTTAGTTGACAATGTAACCGCATCCATTAATTAATATTAAACAGTAAGACTTAAATTAATTTCCATGTCTACACATACACATCACGACGATAACGACTTTTTGTTCAAGTACATATTTAGTACTGATCACAAGATGATTGCAAAGCAGTTCTTACTGACTGGAACCTTTATGGGTTTCATTGGTATGATGATGTCACTATTTTTCAGGATTCAACTTGGTTGGCCTGGAGAGAGTAGCCCTTTTTTAGAGGCTGTTCTAGGAAGTTGGGCTCCCGATGGAGTTCTTGCACCGGATAAATACCTTGCACTGGTTACTATTCATGGTACGATTATGGTGTTCTTTTTATTGACTGCTGGTTTA
>CBFHLF010000210.1:0-3581 GCA_965656555.1 uncultured Acidiluteibacter sp.
CATCGATAGTTCGACCTACATCATGCGTGATACAACAAGGGAGAGCGACTTAAATAAAATTTTATATGGTGGCTTTACCCTGAAGGCTGAAAAAGGAAATAATTATTATATCGAGGTGAGAATACGTGATGAAAATAGAGATCTAAACATTGTTGATTTCTATACATTTAATAAACAAGCCTCTATTTCTAGCGAACATTTCTTACTACTCGACTCTTTAGACTACCCCCTATTGAATGATCGGGTTGTAGCTGGCAAACCTTTTAGCATTGTGAAGAGCCCTGCTTTAGGCGTGAGTAGTTTTCAATTAAAATCTTACGATTCACCTCTTCAAATTGCCCCACCTCCTTTCGCCGAGAACGGAATTTCATATGCCTTACCATCCGCCCCGAGCTCAGCTGAAAAAATGATTTTAAAAAATGACACTTCAAGACTTTTTATACTCAATGAAGGTCTCCACTTGTTATCCAAATCTGACACTAGTGATCTCTTTGCTTTTCTATCAATAAAGGAGGCCTTTCCAAAATTAGGAGAAGTCAAAGAAATGATTGCTCCTACGCGGTTTATATCTACCCAAAAAGAATATGACGCGCTAAATGCCAATAGTGATACAAAAGAAGCAGTGGATAATTTTTGGCTTAACATTACTAAAGACTTCAATAGGGCAAGAAAAATATTAGGCACTTACTATGGAAGAGTTGAGTCTGCAAATGAATACTTTACAGACATTCAAGAAGGGTGGAAAACTGACCGTGGATTGATTTATCTCATTTACGGACCTCCATCAACTATTTACAAAGGATACAACTACGAGAAATGGATTTACGGTGAAGAGTCAAATATGCTAGCCATTAGCTTTAATTTTAGACGCATGGAAAACGATTTATCTCGAAACATCTACAAATTAGATAGAAATACCACATTTAAAAGCAGCTGGTATAGAGCAGTTGATAATTGGAGACAAGGAAGAGTTTATTAAGGTTATGAAAGAAAGAGAACATAGAAAAGATAATGAGTTTTTTTTTGGAACTCGTGCAGTGATTGAGGCGATCCGTTCAGGAAAAGAAATTGAAAAAGTATTAGTGCAACAAGATTTAAGAGGTCCGCTTGTCACTGAACTAAGAAAGACAATCAAGCAGTACGCTATTCCTTCTCAGAATGTGCCGGAGAAACGATTAAAGTTTATAGAAGGAAACCACCAAGGTGTTATCGCCTACCTGTCTCCTATTGAGTTCCAAGACATCGAAGACCTGTTACCGGGAATTTATGAAAGAGGTGAAGATCCATTTTTATTGATATGTGACCGTGTAAGTGACGTTCGAAACTTTGGAGCGATTTGTCGTTCTGCTGAATGTGCAGGTGCTCACGCCATCATTGTTCCTGCTAAGGGTTCTGCAGAGATTACAGCCGATGCAGTAAAGACTTCTGCAGGTGCATTAATGAGAATTCCAGTTTGTAGAGTAAAAAGCTTACCTGCTCTTGCAGAAAATTTAAAAGAATCAGGCGTAAAACTCATCAGCTGTACTGAAAAAACTGATAATTCCATGCATACGGCCGATCTTAAAGGTCCGGTGGCCATTATTGTAGGAAACGAAGAAGTTGGCATCTCATCTACCTTATTGGGATTGTCAGACCAAAGAACCAAAATCCCATTACAAGGAGAAATTGGATCGCTAAACGTATCCGTTGCTGCAGGAATTATTTTATTTGAAGCATTGCGACAGCGAAATGTATGAAACTGAGTGAGAAAAATATCACATCATTATTCTTATGGGCCTTAGTTCTCCTAGGCGCAGCAGTTCGTTTTTATCATTTAGGAGAATGGAGTCTAACAAATGATGAGCTGAGTGCTCTAAACAGAACACAACACGACTCCAACTTAGCGCTTTGGCTGTCTTACGGCGAAGTACCGGACACCCACCCACCTCTTGTGCAGTTTTTTATTTATAATTGGACCAATTGGTTTGGAAACAACCCTTTTACACTTCGGTTACCCTTTGTAATTTTAGGAATTCTGTGTATTCCTTTAAGCTATCGACTATTTAATTTATGGTTTTCTAGAACAACGGGAGTATTTGTTGCTTCAGGGATAGCCCTAATGAATTATCCAACCGTATATACCCAATTGGCACGACCTTATGGCATGGGGCTTTTCATTGGGCTGTTGTTTACCTATTATTGGAGCAAGCTCGTTTTATCGGGTAAGTACACTGCTAAAACCTACATTCTATATGTCATCATTGGGATGCTTTCGTTATACATTCATTACTTCCTAACACTCTCTATTGGTATCACGATTATAACCGGTTTCTTTTTAATCAAAAAGCATCGCCTGAAAACCTACCTAGTTCTAAACACCTTAGTTGTAGCAGGCTTCCTTCCTTACCTTCAATATTTCTTACTTCAGTTAAAAGTAGGTGGTGTTGGAGGATGGTTACCAGCCCCTAAAAATGACTTCTTTCTTTCTTATCTCTACTACGGTTTTAATAGTAGCTGGTTAGTTGTTTTATCTATTCTTGCCTTCTTTATGTATGGTCTCAGAAATAAGCTAAAGCTTTCAAGACGAAATTGGATTATGTTACTCTGGAGTCTCACCCCATTCATCATAGGTTTTTTCTACTCCAAACAAGTCAACCCTGTTATACAGTATTCTACACTCATCTTTTCCTTCCCCTTTATGCTTGGCTTTTGGGGAGCCATGCTGGAGCGAATAGATATACGCAGTTCAATAAAGTCTTGGATCATTGCATTTAGCTTTATTCTGCTGTTGACTTCAGCAATTAGCTGGAAATACTACCACGAATCCTCCTTTGGTGAGTTTAAAGAAACCGCCAAAACACTAGTAGAATGGACAGGTGAAATCGATCAGACCTATTCTGTTATTGGAAATATGGTGGACCCATTTTACTACCATTATTATCTCAATCAAATGACTTGGAAGGATGAATTTGAGTTTACGGCAATTAATACCACATCGGATGTGGCTGATGTCAATCGATTCTTGAAAAGCTCTATTAAAGAAAAAATCATTTTCACTTGGTCGAATACAAACAATCCTTTCGAACTCAAAGAACTGATTTTGCACTATTACCCAAACATTGAAAAATCACAACGCCTAAATAATGCTGAAGTCATGGTTTTTGGAAAAGAAAACAATCGTCAAGAAGTATTTAACTATCACACGAATTTTAATAAACAACCAATTGAGTTAGGCTATCAGTTATCACAAGTAGGAGTTGACTCATTATCAGGAAACAACTATTACCAAGTTGACACGACAGAAGAGTATCCAGTAGTGGTAAAAGATATTCTGGGTAAAAACTTACCATTGAGCAATGCTAATGTTGTCACTTTTTCTATTCGCTTTAAATCAGAGTCTGCGCCAAAGGCAATTATCGCTTTGTCGATCGACAATGAAGAAGGTAATGTCAATTGGAGAGGAACGGATCTAGCACCTTTCTACTCAGATGAGGAATGGAACTATGCACTCGTTTCCTTATATCTTCCGGGTGGAGTTTCACCAACTGACAAAATAAAAGCCTATGTTTGGAACCGTGGAAAGGAATCTTTCTTAGTTGATG
>CBFHLF010000211.1:0-3515 GCA_965656555.1 uncultured Acidiluteibacter sp.
TTGTATCCACATCTTCTTGCTGCAAATAATCTACTAAAAATGTCCAAAGCTCAACCGTCTCAACTGTTGTTAGCGCACTTGCTATCATTTTTAAGGTATCCGTAACTGCAATACCAGTTCTTTTTTCTCCATAGTCAATGGCTAAAACTCGGCTCAAAATTATTCCTAATTAATGGGTTAAAAGGTTCAACAAAGGTAACCTTTATCTGTTTTAATACCTTTAAAAGCTTGATTTTTTAAGTAAGTTTGCACACGATTTTAAAGCAGGACATTCCATGGAGTTAAATACAATTGAAGAAGCATTAGAAGACATCAAAAAAGGTAAAGTAATTATCGTTGTTGATGATGAGGATAGAGAGAACGAAGGTGACTTTATAGCCGCTGCAGAAGCAGTTACTCCTGAAATGATCAACTTCATGGCCACTCATGGTCGTGGTCTTATCTGTGCACCTCTAATTGACAGCCGATGTGACGAACTCGACCTCAACCTAATGGTGAATAATAACACCGTATTACACCACACGCAATTTACAGTTTCGGTAGATTTAATTGGCCACGGATGTACTACTGGTATTTCTGTCCATGATAGAGCAAAAACAATTAAAGCATTAGTAGACGAAAGCACCAAGCCTGAGGATTTAGGCCGACCTGGGCACATTTTCCCTTTGCGCGCTAAACCGGGTGGTGTGCTCAGAAGAGCAGGTCATACAGAGGCTTCTATTGACCTAGCTCGACTAGCAGGTTACAAGCCTGCCGGAATATTAGTGGAAATTTTAAATGAAGATGGCAGCATGGCCCGTCTTCCTCAGTTGAAAGAAATCGCTAAAAAGTTTGATTTAAAACTGATTACGATCAAAGATCTGATTGCTTATCGGATCAAAAATGAAACTTTAATTGAGCGACAAGTAGAAGTAAAAATGCCGACTGAGCACGGTAACTTCGACTTGATTCACTACAAACAGTTGACCAATAATCAAGAGCATTTAGCACTTGTTAAAGGAACTTGGGAAAAAGATGAACCTGTTTTGGTTCGTGTGCACTCTTCATGTATTACCGGAGATATCTTTGGTTCTTGCCGATGCGATTGTGGACCTCAACTTCAAAAATCAATGGAAATGATTGAGAAAGAAGGCAAAGGTGTAATTGTATACATGAACCAAGAAGGTAGAGGTATCGGTCTCTTGAACAAGTTAAAAGCATACAAATTACAAGAAGAAGGCTACGATACGGTAGAAGCGAACTTGAAACTTGGCTTTAAAATGGACGAGCGCGATTACGGTATTGGAGCTCAAATTTTAAGAGACTTAGGCGTTGCTAAAATGCGGTTAATGACCAATAACCCTCAAAAACGTACCGGTTTGATTGGTTATCAATTGGAAATTGTAGAAAATATCAATTTAGAGATTGCTTCGAACGAGCACAATGAATTATACCTCAAAACTAAGAAAGAGAAAATGGGGCATTCATTAGACCTGAAGAGCAAGCTGTAACAATAACTGCGGTTGAAAAAGTTTACGTTTTTTACGAAGCTATTTTTTGGAATAAATAGCTTGTTGGCCATTGCACTACTACTGAGTTACGTGGCCGCAAGCGTAAACCCAAATACCTTTTGGCCGCTAGCCTTTTTGGGTCTTTCTCTCCCCTATCTGTTTGTTCTTAACCTATTCTTTGCGATAGGTTGGATGCTTCTAGGCAATAAACGATTGTTACTTTCTCTCATTGTATTAATATTGGGGTATAAAAGTTTACCTAAAATTATACAATTAAATAGGGTAGCTCCATTATCAGAATCTGCTATTAAAGTCATGAGCCACAATGTACGCTTATTTGATTTGTACTTATGGCAAGATGATCGGTCTACCCGAAATGAAATTTTTAAGTTGATCCGCCATGAAGACGCAGATATTCTATGTTTGCAAGAATTCTATTTTAGCAAAGACCAAACTTATGAGTTTAAGACGTTGGACAGTTTATTAACCTATCCCGGCAACAAGTTTGTACACGATGAGTATTCATTTATAAAAGGGCCTAATAAATGGGGTATTGCAACTTTTAGCCGATACCCAATAATTGGCAAAGGGCGTGTTCCTTTTGAGCCTGGTGACCATAATATTTGTATTTATACCGATATTAAAACGCCTTCAGAGATTGTTCGTGTCTATAATTTTCATCTAGCTTCTATTCGATTAGAAAAAGTGGACTACAAAACCATAGATGATGTTTATGCCAATAGCTTTTCGAGTTATCTAGGAAATGAGCAACTACTAATTAATAAGTTAAAAAGTGCCTTTCAACGAAGAGCTGATCAAGTAGAGAAAATAAAAGCCAGCATCAGAACATCTCCTTATAAAGTAATTGTTTGTGGTGATATGAACGATACTCCTACTTCCTATGCTTACAAACAGCTTAGTGATAGCCTCACTGACTCATTTCTGAGTGCGGGAAGAGGACTAGGGCAAACGTATATCGGAAAATTTCCATCTTTTAGAATCGATTACATTTTACATGATCCTAGTTTTACTTCTCAGCGATACGAAACGCTTCCACAAAAACTAAGCGACCATCATCCCATTACAGCCCACATAAAACTGTCGGAGTAAACTGAATAAGACTACGCTGATTACTGCTGTTTCATCGATTTAATATCGATAGGAGATATGGCAGTTAAAACGAAATCACAATTTCCGTTTATATGGGCGAATGATTAATCGAACCCCTTTTTCAAAGATGAAGTAGTTATACACCCAATTGAAAAAAGTCACGATCTTATTTCTGAACCCTACCAAAGAAATCAAATGGACGAACATCCAAACCAACCAAGCAAACGTACCTTGAAACTTAAATTTATGCATATCCACCACTGCTCGATTTCTTCCAATAGTAGCCATTGATCCTTTATCTAGGTATTTAAAAGGCTGAAGCTGTTTACCATTGAGTATCTTCAGCAAATTTTTGCTTAAATGTGCACCTTGCTGGTTCGCCACAGGAGCAACCATGGGGTGGCCTTTAGGGTAGTCCTCTGTTTGCATAGCAGCAACATCTCCAATGGCAAAAATATGTTCATAGCCGTCTACCCTATTATATTCATCTACTTTTATCCTACCGCGATCAAACACTTCTTCTTTTAAGCCCTTAATTAAATTACCACTTACACCTGCAGACCAAATAAGTGTTTTTGTTTTAAAATTTTTGCCACCTTTTATCGTAACAGTTTCTCCATCGTAGTTTTCTACTGCCGTATTTAGCCATACATTAACGCCTAGGTTTTGTAAATACTTTTGTGCTTTTGATGAAGCCTCAGTAGACATAGGAGGCAACACTTTGTCCGCTGCTTCAACAAGGTTGATCTTCATTCTTCGAAGGTCTAAATCAGGATAATCCTTTGGCAAAACGTGCTTTTTTAGTTCTGCTAGGGCACCTGCTAGCTCTACTCCAGTTGGTCCTGCTCCTACTAACACAAAATTCATATAGCTATTCTGCTCTTCTATATCCGAGGTTAGCAGTGCATTTTCAAA
>CBFHLF010000212.1:0-3513 GCA_965656555.1 uncultured Acidiluteibacter sp.
AACGTCTCTACCAACTTCTTTCTTAACCCTTTGTGACGATATGAATCCATTCTTTTTTTTGGACAATTTGATGTAATTAATAGTTCACCAAATTACATAAACTATCCATAGAGATGCACCAATGGATAGGGCATTATTATTAAAGAAAGATTGTTGAAAACCCGACACCGATGTTGAGTTTGATAAAGAGGTTTGCTCTATTTTTGTAAAAAACAATAGAACTATGCTAAAAATTGGAGTACTAGGAACTGGTCATTTAGGTAAAATTCACTTGCGTTTGCTTAAGGAAATTCCTGCCTTTGAATTAATTGGGTTTTATGATCTAGATGAAGAAGTAGCTGCTCAGGTTTCAGAAGAAATAGGTGTTCCTTTTTACAAAAATCTTGATGATTTAATTGATGCAGCAGATGCTTTGGATATAGTAACTCCTACCCTTTCTCACTATGATTGTGCAGTAAAAGCATTAAAAAAATCAAAGCATGTTTTTATTGAAAAACCAATTACATCTACAGTAGATGAGGCAAAAGAGTTAATTGGTCTTGCCGAAGAAGCAAGAGTTCAAGTTCAAGTAGGCCACGTAGAGCGATTTAACCCCGCATACACTGCGGCTGCTCCTTATTGTGACCAACCGATGTTTATCGAATGTCACCGATTAGCCCAATTTAATCCCAGAGGAACTGATGTTTCAGTAGTTTTAGATCTAATGATACACGACATCGATATTATCTTAAGTCTTGTTAAGAGTAATATCAAAAAAATTAGCGCAAGCGGTGTAGCTGTCGTTAGTGATAATCCAGATATCGCAAATACTCGAATCGAATTTGATAATGGCTGTGTTGCAAACCTTACAGCAAGTAGAATATCACTTAAGAACATGCGAAAAACACGTGTTTTTCAGCGTGATGCATATATTTCAATTGACTTTTTAGAAAAAGAAGCAGAAATCGTTCGCTTAAGTAATGTAGAAGGTGAGCCTGATCCACTGGCTGTAACCATTGATCTTGGAAAAGGAAAGGGGCACAAACAAATTTATTTTGAAAAGCCTGATGTTGCTCCAAACAATGCAATTAAAGACGAATTAACTGCATTCGCAGAGGCGATTAACACCAATACAGTGCCTCCAGTAAGCATACATGATGGATATAATGCACTCGATGTGGCGCATAAAATTGTTGAAAAACTAAAGCTTACGCACGATTCAATTTCTATTTGATACAATAATAAATTTCATTTTGCGTTTCATTCCATTACTTTTGCCCACTTTTAGACAAAAGATGAAACCAATATTTAACCTATTATCTTTACTTCTATTTATAGTAGCACTGCCATTTATTAGCTGCAGAGATCTAGAGGCCGATGTACCTTCTTATTTGACCATCTCCAAGATTGAGGTAAATGTAACTGATGTAGATCAAGGTACGAATAGCAGTAGTTTTAGTGATGCCTATGTTTATATAAATGATCGATTGATCGGCATCTATAACTTACCGGCAAATATTCCTATTACTCAATCAGGTCAAGTTAAATTATCTATTGGTGGAGGAATCAAACAAAATGGAGTTTATGAATCTAGATTAGAATACCCTTTCTACACCCGTTTTGATACGATCGTAAATTTAATTGTCGGAGAAACTATCGAGGTAAATCCAATCTTAGAGTATAAAAATAACGTGGACTTTAATGTATTTGCAGAGAATTTTGAGACCGGAGTAAACTTCTTAAAAGGCAACACGTCAGACACCAACTTTGTGAGAACCGATGAACCGGATGAATCGTTTGAGGGATTTTCAGGAAAATTAATTCTAGAAGAAGGAAAAGAGCGGTTTGAAGTATACACTCCCGACATTAGTGATGTGCCAAGATTCAACACCTCTCCCGTATATATGGAGCTTGATTTTAAAGGAAATATCTTCGTAAATGTTGGATCTTACTTCGACAATCGAAGAACCAACCAAATATATGTAGTTCTTCCTCCAAAAGAAACATGGACCAAAGTGTACATCAATTTAACCGAAATGCTTGCAACAAATGGCAACGCAAGTAATTTTAATTTCTTTTTTGCATATAACAAAGCCGTTACTAATTTTAAAGGTACGGCAGAATTTTATGTAGACAATGTGAAAATTGTGACATTTTGATGAATAGACGTTTACAAGTTTTCAAATACATTATAGCTGACTTTTTCGCTGCCCTTCTAGCATGGGGGTTCTTTTTTAGGTATCGAAAGCTATATCTTGAGCCCATAAAGTTTGGTCAACAACCATTTGAGTACGATAGCAACTTTTTTCTAGGGCTACTTATTATTCCACTTTTGTGGATTGGTTTATACTCCGCCACAGGATACTATCACGACGTTTTTCGAAAAGCGAGGCTAAGAGATTTATTTCAAACGATTCTCATCTCAATAATTGGTTGCACATTATTATTCTTTGTGTTCATATTAGATGATCAAATCAATACCTACAAAGATTATTACCTCTCTTTATTATATATTTTCTCACTTCATACGCTTTTTACTGCTACACTCCGAACTGTTATCACAACGGATATAGTACACAAAATCCAAAACCGAGAAATGGGTTTTAATACCATTATCGTAGGCTCAAACGAGCGAGCACTCAAGCTCTATGAGGAAATGGAAAACAATAAAAAATCCTACGGTAACCGTTTTGTTGGATTTGTACGTGTCAAAAGAAATGAAAAGTACTTATTGGAGAAGCATTTACCGTTCTTAGGGAATTCAGACCAATTAAAGACGGTTATCTCAGAGCATTGCGTAGAGGAGGCCATTATTGCAATAGAATCTTCAGAGCACAGTAACTTAGAAAAAATTGTAAGTGAATTAGAGGGTCAAAATGTGTTAATAAAAGTTATCCCAGATATGTATGATATCTTATCTGGATCGGTAAAAATGACCTCCATTTTTGGAGCTCCGCTGATTATTATCAACAGAGAAATTATGCCTACTTGGCAGCAAACCATCAAGCGAATCATTGATATTACTGTTTCCTTGTTTGTGTTGATTATATTCTCTCCTTTATACTTAGCCATTGCAATTATCGTAAAATCAACTTCCAAAGGACCGGCCTTTTTCAAACAAGAACGTATTGGTATACATGGTAAGCCATTCAATATTATTAAATTTAGATCAATGTATACTGATGCTGAAAAAGCAGGACCTGCCTTATCAAGCACCAATGATCCTAGAATTACGAAGTTTGGTTTATTTATGCGTAAAACACGGATGGATGAAATACCTCAGTTTTACAATGTATTAATTGGCGACATGAGCCTAGTGGGTCCAAGACCAGAGCGACAGTTTTTCATCGACAAAATTGTAGAGCAAGCTGCTCATTACAACCATTTACTTAAAGTTAGACCAGGCATTACCTCTTGGGGGCAAGTAAAGTATGGATATGCAGAGAATGTTGACCAAATGGTTGAGCGGCTCAAATTTGACATCATCTACATCGAAAATATGTCATTACTCGTTGATTTTAAGATTCTCATCTA
>CBFHLF010000213.1:0-3510 GCA_965656555.1 uncultured Acidiluteibacter sp.
ACCGCAGTTTGCTACGATTTGTCTCAATGGCTCTTCAATCGCTCTTCGAATAATCTCGATACCGGTTTTCTCGTCTGCATTGTCACCTTCTAAGCTTTCAATTGCAGTTAACGATCGGATGTAAGCAACTCCACCACCTGGTACAATTCCTTCTTCTACTGCAGCTCTTGTTGCAGCTAAGGCATCATCCACTCGGTCTTTCTTCTCTTTCATCTCTACTTCAGAAGCCGCACCTACATATAGTACTGCTACTCCACCTGCAAGTTTTGCTAAGCGCTCTTGTAACTTCTCTCTGTCGTAGTCAGAGGTTGTATTTTCCATCTGTGCTTTTATCTGAGAAACGCGTGACTGAATGTCATCTTTATTTCCTGACCCATTTACGATAGTCGTATTGTCTTTGTCGATGGTAATTTTCTCCGCTTCACCTAAGTAAGAAAGATCAGCATTTTCTAATTTGTACCCTCTTTCCTCAGAAATAACGGTTCCACCCGTTAAGATCGCTATGTCTTCCAACATTTCTTTTCTTCTATCACCGAATCCAGGAGCTTTTACAGCAGCAATTTTCAGCGATCCTCTGATTTTGTTTACCACCAATGTAGCTAAAGCTTCGCCTTCTACATCTTCAGCGATAATTAATAATGGTCGTCCTGACTGTGCTGATTTTTCAAGAATAGGTAGTAAGTCTTTCATGTTAGAAACCTTCTTATCGTAAATCAATACATAAGGGTTATCTAAATCGGCAATCATTTTTTCCGTATCTGTTACGAAGTAAGGGGAGAGGTATCCTCTATCGAATTGCATTCCTTCTACCACTTCTACAGTCGTTTCCGTTCCTTTTGCTTCCTCAACAGTAATTACACCTTCTTTCTTTACTTTGGCCATAGCCTCAGCAATCAACTTACCGATGGAGTTATCGTTATTAGCAGAAATAGTAGCTACTTGCTCAATTTTTTCGTTGTCGTCTCCTACTGTTTTAGAAACTTTTTTAAGCTCTGCTACAATCGTCGCCACTGCCTTATCAATTCCTCTTTTAAGGTCCATTGGGTTAGCACCTGCAGCCACGTTCTTCAGCCCTGCAGTTACGATTGCTTGTGCTAAAATTGTTGCAGTAGTAGTTCCATCACCCGCATCATCAGCAGTTTTAGATGCTACCTCTTTTAGCATTTGAGCTCCCATGTTTTCTACCGTGTCTTTCAACTCGATTTCTTTCGCTACCGATACACCATCTTTCGTTACTGAAGGAGCGCCAAACTTTTTATCAATAATTACATTTCTTCCTTTAGGTCCTAGCGTTACTTTAACCGCATTCGCTAAAATATCAACCCCTCTTTTTAGAGCATCACGTGCTTCTAAATCAAATGTTATTTCCTTTGCCATTTTTCTTTAGTTTTAAATTAAACGATTGCTAAAATATCAGATTCTCTCATGATTAGGTAGTCTTTGCCTTCAAGCGCCAACTCCGATCCAGAATATTTACCGTAAAGCACACTGTCGCCAACTTTAACTGTCATCGGCTCATCCGGCTTGCCATTACCTACGGCAACTACAATACCTTTCTGTGGTTTTTCCTTAGCAGTATCAGGAATAATAATACCTCCTGCTGTTTTCTCTTCTGCTGCAGCTGGTTCTACCAGAACTCTATCTGCAAGTGGTTTAATGTTTACTGACATATTTATAAATTAAAATTAATTGTTATTTGATGAATTCCTTTAGTCACATTTTGTGCCAATGCAATGCTACTCCATTTTTGCTAAAAAAATGACAGTAAACCATAAATTAAGGCATAAAAAAAGTGCCAGAATATGACATTCTGACACTTTTAAATTAAGTTGTTGTATCGTCTACTGTTCAGCAGGAACTTCTTCTGAAGCTTCTTCCTGAATTGGAGCAGCATCTTCATTCAATAGTGGTGCTTGCTCAGTAGGGATTACAATTTGATTTGCTTCATTCGTTAATTCTGATTCTGTTGGAGTAGCAGTTACCGTTGTGGTTTCATTAAAAGTAGCCGAAACTACGCTTAATACCACCAAAGTAATGGCTAACGTCCATGTTGCTTTTTCGATAAAGTCAGTTGTTTTTCTAACACCCATCACTTGGTTAGATGAGGAGAAGTTAGATGCAAGGCCACCTTTAGGATTTTGTACAAGTACGACCAAAATCAATAAAATGGCTACAATTAAAATTAATACAGAGATAATAGTTCCCATGTTTTTTTATTTTTTAGGCTCTTCGCCTAGTTTATGAATAAGGTTTGCAAAATAAATTCTTTTTTCTGGATATTTCAAGGCTAATTTTTCATAAGCTGCAATTGCTTTTTCTATATTCCCTTGCTGGGCATAAATGTTCGCCAAGGTTTCAGTGACTAAATCATCATTTTCCTTTACACTGAGGCGTGCCATATTACTGGCAGAATAGAATTCTTTTTTTGGTTTTATCTGAGGGTCAGTAGTTATGAATTTATTAATGAGCTCCTTGTTTGCTTTTTTCGGTTTTTCACTTTTCTCTTCTTTTGGTAAAGTAGATGCCGAAGAGCCATCCATTAATTTCAGCCATTCGCTAAAGCTATGTTCGTTTGATTCATCCAAAGTAGGGACAGAAGGTTGTTCTACTGCTTCCTGATTACTTAAATTTTCAGTTTTTTCTACTTCTTCATCAACATCGTTAGCTTCTAAAAAATACGTATTGTGAATGGCTGCGCTTAATATTTCTCGCTCCAGGAATGGGTCATTTGCTTCTTCAGTTTGCTCAGGCTCATTAACTGTGTCAGCTGTTTCCTTTTCGGCTACAGGTATTTCATCCTGTTCGATTACCTCCGGAGTTGATGTTTGCGCTTCTTCTGATACGTGTTTCGTATGTTCTTTCAATGGTAATTCAGCTACTACTGTCGTGTTTTCTTCAGAAGCTTCTTCTACTGCTGCTTCAGTGGTAACTTTTGGTGCTTGTCGCTCCAAGATGAGGTGATGTAAAACCGCACGGTCAATTGCATAAGCGGCAGACACTCTCAGTTGTTTCTCAAAAGAAATGTCTTCCAGGTTGTGCAACCCTTTTGCCAGTAAAATTTGTGCTGTGGTGCAATAAGGAAATTGGGCTACTAGCGCTTTGAGTTGATCTACTTGAGATAAATCAATTTGCTCAGGTTGCGCTATCGCTGATATGAAGTTCGATTTATTCATTACCAATTCCCTACGGAAGCATTAAAAATGTCTTGCGTTAACTTTTCATTGATCGACTCAATTAATTGACTCTCTAGCGCAGCTAATGTTTGTGACGATTCAAAATCCTCAAACTGCGTAAATGAACGCTCAAAGTTCTGGGTAGGGTCGAATCGGTGCGTAAATTTTACATTCACTGTAATGTTGAGCCTTGTTTGTGCTGCCTGCTCATTACCTTGTATGGCAAGTGGAACTGCTTCATAATTGGTAATGGCTCCTTCAAACTGTAAATCGCCATTTTCTTTAACGAGCGTTAAGTTGGTTTGCGAGATAAAGATATCTTTTAGTTCTTCTGTAA
>CBFHLF010000214.1:0-3487 GCA_965656555.1 uncultured Acidiluteibacter sp.
CTTGTATTGATCGTTTTTTTATCTTTTGGATTACAAGCGGTGAATAGGAAGGGAGTAAGAAGAGCAATTAGTAGGTTGGAAAAGGCAAGTCTCATCTAGACTGTTGATTTAGTATTGGTTAATTTGATTTTTAATTACAATAAATTAATGAATTAAAGATAGCTCCAAAAAGATTGAAAAAAAAAGATTTTTTTTTGAAATTTATTGGCATCAAATGAAAATGAATTGTTACTTTTGCTCTCCCGTTTGAGAGAGGATATCAATAGCGATTGATATAGAAGGAGTAGAAATACGGAACCTTGGAGGGGTGGGTGAGTGGCTGAAACCAGTAGTTTGCTAAACTGCCGATCTCGTAAGGGATCCGGGGGTTCGAATCCCCCTCCCTCCGCAAATTAAAGTATTGAGTATTTCAGTTCCGAATACTGAAAAAAAATAAAATTCGGGGTGTAGCGTAGCCCGGTCATCGCGCCTGCTTTGGGAGCAGGAGGTCGCAGGTTCGAATCCTGCCACCCCGACCAATAAAAGCCTTCTATCGAAAGATAGAAGGCTTTTTTGTTTTCAAGAAGTTGAAGTTTACTTCAAGTCGACTTGAAAACAAAAAAGAATAATTCCGTGAACCGGAATTGAGGCTTTTATTATGGCAACCCCACTACAGGATGACCAAAGCGAAGCGGAGGTCAATCCTGCCACCCCGACCAATAAAAGCCTTCAATCGAAAGATTGGAGGCTTTACTGTTTTCTACAGTTTAGATTGCTATAGATTGAAAAGAAACATGATACTGACTTAAAGAAGATTGTTTGAGAATACAAGAGGCTATAAATTTACTTTGATATGGAAAAGTTCAATCCAGACGTCTCGAAAACCTAATAAAACTCAATTTTGTTTAGCTTGATAATATTCACACTATAATCATGTATTCTGCATCTAGAAACAAATTTCTTTTTGGGCGATAGCTAATGGAGTTGTAAAAGTTAATTTCTTAGAAAGATCAAGAAAATAATCCTGAAACTTAAATGTCTTCTTCCTATTTTTATTCAGACTTTTCTTTAGATAATTAAAACTAATAAGACTAGAAGTAGCTTTTATTTTAATCTCAAATGTAACTTCCATTTAGGCTTTGTTAATTAGTATCTTTTTACTGTAACAATTGTTACCAACCAAACTAGCTAGCACTTGTAGTTTTGTTAAAAATACATAAGTATGGAATTGATTGATTTGTTAGGATACGTTGGAGCATTAATTATTGGACTTGTCTTGGGTTTAATTGGTGGTGGAGGTTCAATACTAACAGTGCCTTTATTAGTTTACTTATTAAGTGTAGAACCCGTTTTAGCAACGGCCTATTCTCTTTTTATTGTTGGGTCCACTGCTTTAGTTGGAGCGATTCGCAATGCTCAGAAAGGAATGGTTGATTTTAAAACGGCAATCATATTTGCGATTCCTGCTTTTATTGCTGTCTACTCCACAAGAAAGTTTCTAGTTCCCGCGATACCTAATGAACTTTTTTCTATCGGCGACTTTTTGATTACAAAAGACATTGGAATCATGATATTTTTTGCTCTTATCATGTTGTTGGCTTCAATTTCTATGATAAGAAATAAAAGAAAAGAGAGCGACGAAGAAACAGTAGTTAACTACAATTACCCTTTAATTATTGCAGAAGGTCTGCTCGTTGGGGTATTAACAGGGATAGTTGGTGCTGGAGGTGGCTTTCTTATTATTCCTGCCTTAGTGTTGCTTGCCAAGCTACCTATGAAAAAGGCGGTTGCTACTTCCTTATTAATTATCGCAATCAAATCATTAATTGGATTCATTGGAGATGTAGAAAATTTAGAAATCGATTGGCAGTTTTTGAGTATTTTTTCAGCCCTATCCATTGGAGGGATATTCGTAGGTATTTGGCTGAATAAATTTATCGACGGGAAAAAACTTAAGAAGGGATTCGGGTGGTTTGTATTAGTAATGGCGGTTTATATTTTATTAAAAGAAACGGTTTTAGGTGTGTAATAAAGGTATCTAAATACACACAAAATCTTATAATAGATGATAAGATAAAAGAATCTCAGTTGTAATAATTGTAATTAATGGATTGATATTTATTAATAAAGATTTGTTAAATAAAGAGAAATGGAAGTAAAACAAATATATACAGGATGTTTAGCACAAGGTGCTTACTATATTCAAAGTAATAATGAAGTTGCTATTATCGACCCTTTAAGAGAGGTGAGTAGCTACATAGAAATGGCAGACGAACAAGGAGCTAAAATAAAATACATTTTTGAAACTCACTTTCATGCTGACTTTGTAAGTGGGCATGTTACCCTCTCAGAAAAAACAGGAGCTCCAATTGTATACGGACCGAACGCAAACCCCTCATTTGACTGCATTATTGCCGAAGATAAGCAAGAATTTAAGTTAGGAGATATCACCATCAGAGTATTACACACACCCGGCCACACCATGGAAAGTACCACGTACCTTTTATTGGATGAGAATGGCAAAGAATATGCGATTTTTAGTGGCGACACTTTATTCTTAGGAGATGTTGGTAGACCTGATTTGGCTCAAAAAGCAGCAACAATGACGCAAGAAGAGCTAGCAGGTATCTTATTTGATAGTTTAAGAACCAAAATCATGACCTTGTCGGATGATGTTATTGTATATCCCGGACATGGAGCTGGTTCTGCTTGTGGTAAAAATATGAGCAAAGAAACTGTTGGTTCTATTGGAGATCAAAAGAGCACAAACTATGCGCTCAGGGCAGATATGACCAAAGAGGAGTTTGTAAAAGAGGTTACCGATGGTCTACTTCCTCCTCCGGCTTACTTCCCATTGAACGTTAAGTTAAACAAAGAAGGCTATGAAAGTTTTGATGAGGTTCTTCGAAAGGGTGAGAATGCACTAAATACAGAGGCCTTTGAAGCGGCAGCAAATGAGACAGGAGCTATAGTATTAGATGTTAGGCATGAAGATGATTTTGCGAAAGGTCATATACCAAATTCTATCTTTATCGGCTTAGACGGAAGTTTCGCTCCTTGGGTAGGAGCTCTGATTAAAGATGTGAAGCAACCCATTTTATTAGTAACTGCTGATGGTAGATTGGAAGAATCAATAACTAGACTTTCTAGAGTTGGTTTTGATAACATTATTGGTTACTTAGAGCGTGGTTTTCAGGCATGGCAAGCTGCCGGTAAACAGGTAGAAACGGTATCTACAATTTCCCCAATAGACTTTTCAACCGTCGCTAATTCTCAAGCAACCCGCATCTTCGATGTTCGAAAAGAATCTGAATTTTTATCAGAGCATGTTTTGAATGCTAAGAATACACCATTAGACGATTTAAACACTTATTTAGGAGAGTTTACGAATCATGAGGAAAATTATATTCATTGCGCAGGAGGATATCGATCTATGATAGCAAGTTCTATCTTAAAATCAAGAGGTATTCATAATGTAATCAATGTTAATGGAGGTTTTGATGCGATA
>CBFHLF010000215.1:0-3481 GCA_965656555.1 uncultured Acidiluteibacter sp.
GCTATCATCTCTAACAACCGATCGGAATGGCACATTACCGATTTAGGCATTACCCAAATGGGCGGCATTAGTGTACCAATTTACCCTACCATTACTGAAGAGGACTATGCATACATCATGAACGATGCATCGATTAAGTGCTGCTTTGTTTCCGATGCGGACCTATTCCAAAAAGTGAGTAATATTAAAGCGCAAGTCCCTAGTTTAGAAAATATATTCACCTTTGATCAGGTGCCTAATGCAAAACACTGGAAGGAAGCACTAGAATTGGATGCTAACGGAGATTTTAGTACTGTTCAAACTATCATGGATAGCATTAAAACAGAAGATTTAGCTACTTTAATTTACACTTCAGGAACAACGGGTCGACCCAAGGGAGTAATGCTTTCGCACCAAAACTTAGTAGCAAACTCGCTCTCTTCAAGAAAAAGACTTCCTTGTGATCACAACTCTACTGCACTTAGTTTTTTACCCCTTTGTCATGTGTATGAGCGAATGGTTTGCTATATGTATATCTATGTTGGAGTATCCATTTATTATGCTGAGTCGCTTGAAACTATTGGGGATGATTTAAGAGATGTAAAACCGCAGATTTTTACAGCAGTTCCTAGGTTATTGGAAAAAGTTTATGATAAAATTATCGCCAAAGGGATGGACCTCACCGGTATCAAAAAAGCGTTATTCTTTTGGGCAGTCGGATTGGCACAGCGCTATGAAATCGGTGGAAAAAGTGCATTTTACAACTTTCAATTAAAGCTCGCCAACAAAATTATCTTTAGTAAATGGAGAGAAGCACTCGGAGGAAATGCATTAGCAATTGCATCAGGAGCAGCCGCTCTGCAGCCTCGATTGGCAAGAATATTCTTAGCTGCACAAATACCGATTATGGAAGGATATGGCTTAACAGAAACCTCTCCAGTAATATCAGTAAATTGCGAGGAAAATGATGGAGTCAGAATAGGCACAGTAGGTCGACCACTAGATGACGTAACTGTAAAAATTGCTACGGATGGAGAAATACTGGTAAAAGGTCCAAATGTAATGATGGGCTATTATAACAAGCCTGAAGCTACCAAAGAAGTATTTACAGCTGATGGATACTTTAAAACAGGGGATATTGGGGAATTAAGCTCAGACAATTTCTTAAAAATTACCGGTCGTAAAAAGGAAACGTTTAAAACTTCCGGTGGAAAATACATCGCACCTCAAGTCATTGAGAATAAAATGAAGGAATCCTCTTTTATCGAACAATTGATGGTAGTTGGTGAATCAGAAAAACACCCTTCAGCAGTTATCCAACCTTCTTTTGAATTTTTACACGATTATTGTAAACGAAAGGATATTGCATTCACAGACAATGCTTCCATCGTCGAAAACCCGATTATTATAAAGCGAATACAAAAAGAAGTCGATTACTATAACGAGGGGTTTGCAAAGTTCGAACAAGTTAAAAAGTTTATTTTGGTTCCGGATACTTGGGGAATCGAAACAGGAGAGATGACACCAACAATGAAAATAAAACGAGCCGTTGTCAAAGCAAAATACCTCGACAAAATAGAGGCCCTTTATCTATAGATCTAGCTTTCCCTTCTTGAAATTTCAAGAGGGGATTTTTTTTGAAAAAAAATTAACATTCATTTACTATGCAAGCATAACAAAAAACGTATATTTGTTGGAAACGATTTGATTGCTCATGAAACCAAACGAAACCGTCGACTATCACATCAAAGTAAATTGGCACGCTCTGACTAATTTATACAATGGAATAGCATCTAAACATGGACTCACTCAGGCCACCGGATTTGTTCTTTTAAATATAGATGATACACAGGGAACTCCCGCCACTAAAATTGCCCCATTGATGGGGATGAAGGCCACAAGTCTTAGCCGTGTATTAAAAAACATGGAAGAATCAGGACTTATTGAACGAAAGGGGGATAAAACCGATGGACGTATGGTACGCATCCACTTGACTGAATTAGGTGCTGAGAAGAAATTGGTTGCGAAAGAGGTGGTTAAAAACCTCAATCAATATATTATTAATCATGTGCCGGAAAAAAAGTTACAAACCTACTTTGAGGTTATGGGCGAAATCAATGAATTAATATCAAATTACAAAGACAATAAATAATCTACATTATGGCTACTAGAAGAATTAGAAAGGTTGCGATATTGGGCTCCGGAGTTATGGGGTCTCAAATTGCCTGTCATTTTGCCAATATTGGATTGGAAGTACTTCTATTGGATATAGCTCCAAAGGAAGTAAATGCAAAAGAAGAAAAGCAAGGATTGACAATTGATGATACTGTTGTTAAAAACAGAATTGTAAACGATGCGCTACAAGCGGCACTAAAGTCGAGCCCCTCTCCTATTTATCGAAAATCATTTGCCAATAGAATTTCTACTGGCAACATGGATGACAATATGAAGGCTATTGCATCCGCAGATTGGATAATTGAAGTAGTAGTAGAACGACTAGACATTAAAAAAATCGTTTTTGATAACGTAGAAAAATATAGAAAGAAAGGAACCATCATTTCTTCCAACACATCAGGTATACCTATTCATCTGATGCTAGAAGGAAGAAGTGAAGACTTCCAACAACATTTCTTAGGTACACACTTCTTTAACCCACCAAGGTATCTAGAGTTGTTAGAAATAATACCTACTCCTAAGACAGACGAATCCATAGTCCATTTTTTAATGGACTATGGCCGTCGCTTTTTGGGTAAAAAGACCGTACTGGCAAAAGATACACCCGCTTTTATTGCGAACAGAATCGGAGTTTACTCTATTATGAATCTGTTTCATACCGTAAAGGAAATGGGCTTTAAAGTGGAAGAGGTAGATAAACTGACCGGAAGTATTCTAGGCCGACCAAAATCAGCGACTTTTAGAACTTGTGATGTTGTAGGTTTAGACACCTTAGTGCATGTAGCAAATGGTGTTCGTGAAAACTGCCCAGAGGATGAAGCCAAAGAAATGTTTGCTATACCTGAATATGTGCAGCACTTACTAGATCAAAATTGGCTTGGGGCCAAATCAGGTCAAGGATTTTATAAAAAAGTAAAAGGCGCAGATGGCAAAAGCAATATTTTGGCGCTAAACCTGGAAACCTTGGTATATGAAGAGCAAACAAAGGTTCGTTTTGATATTATCGGCAAAGTAAGAGAAATCGAAGATGTTCGCGAAAGAACTAAATTGCTCATCGAGTCTGATGGCAAAGTGGGTGACTTCTTTAGAGCTAACTTCTTAGGTTTGTTTGAATATGTATCGAATCGGATTCCTGAAATATCCGATGAACTGTTCCGCATAGATGATGGAATGAGAGCCGGTTTTGGATGGCAATTAGGTCCTTTTGAAGCGTGGGATGCTTTGGGCTTAGAAAAAGGAATCGAGTTGATGAAAGCAAATGGCCAACAGCCTGCTGATTGGGTTAACGAAATGATAGAATCAGGAGCTAAAAGTTTTTATAAGGTAG
>CBFHLF010000216.1:0-3468 GCA_965656555.1 uncultured Acidiluteibacter sp.
CCAAATTTTATTTGTTGGAAGGACGAGTTATATATAAGACCGTCTGGCTGGGGGCACTGCGAAAAAAGTGTATTCGCGATTAACAATAGAGTAAACGAGAGTATTAAAGTATAAAACTTTTTCATAAGAGTAGGGTATATTCGGCTTATTTTTAATGTATTATGCTACCTAAACAAATTGTTAAAAACCTGTTGGTAAATTTTAATAACAAAGAGCAAAATAAAGGGTATTAAAACCAATAAAAACGAATACGACTCTTAATTAGGTAAAGTCGCTATTTATTTAGGTATATAACCTAAAAAATAATATTTACTACACAAAAAAACGGATATGCCTATCAAATATATCTATTCGATTTCTGACATTTAATTGACAGAAAAAAAACACAGTTAACTACTAGTCAACAAACTCAACTCACTTTGTTTGGTATTCCATTCGATGACAAACCTCCACACCACGACTACCACCAACACTTCAACTTTGTATTGCACGAAATAGAGAAGTCATTGAATGAATCTAGTTCATTAAGTTTAAGCCAAAAACTTAGTCAGGTAGATGTTATTGTAAAAGATATTATTAAAAGCCTAGACGAAGGTGTAATTGTATACGATCATAAAAATGTCATCACGCATACAAATAAAGCAGCAGACCAGTTTTTAATTTCTAACAGCAAAGCAGCAAGTCAAAAGCGTATTATTTTTTATCAAGGTGACAACCCAGAGCCCATACCTATTGAAGAGCAACCATCTAAACTTGCACTTAGCGGCACTGAAATAAAGAATAAAAAGTATACTATTTACACAAAGGATTTTACAAACAGAATAGCTGTTAGTGTGGACGCAAATCCCATTAAAAATAACGCAAACAAAATTATTGGGGCAATTATAACGGTAACGGATAAATCTAGCATTGATGAAACAAAGAAAGAGCAAAGACGACAAATCGATTTGTTAAATCAAGCAAACTCTCTTGCCAAGGTTGGGTATTGGGATCTAGATCTTAATACCGAGCAAATTTATTGGTCAGAAGTAACACGTGAAATTCACGAAACTGAAGAGGGGTTTAACCCCAAATTGCAAGAAGGAATAAATTTTTATGATGAAGAGTCTAGACCACTGATTGGAGAATTGGTAGCAAAAGGGATGCAAACAGGTGAAGGGTGGGATGTCAAACTAAAAATCGTAACAGCCAAAGGAAATACCAAATGGGTTCGAAGTATTTCTAAGTGCTATATGACAAATGGTCGAGTAAATAGGATGGCAGGAGTTTTTCAAGACATCACTAAAGAAAAAAAAGATGAAGATCGATTGATAAAAAGTACAAATAAAATTCTTTCATTAAACAAACTTTTGTATGAGCAGTTAGAAAAAACAGATAGTGAACTAATTAAAACCAAAGAGCGAACTAGCAACTTATACAATAATGCTCCTGACCTAATGGCATCTATTGATACTAAATCAAGGCAATTTATAGACTGTAATGAGCAAACAGCAAAAGTGCTGGGGTACACTAAAAAGGAATTAATCAGTATGTCTTTTTTGGATATTTACCATACAAGCTGTCATAAAAAAGCAATAAAATCCTTTGATGATTTTTTAAAAGTTGGTGTTTCGACTAATGTTCGTTTGACTCTTGAAAAGAAAAATGGATCAACGGTACAGGTAACGCTTAATGCTTCTGCCATTAGAGACGAGAATGGTAATATAGTACAAAATAACGCTGTTTGGAGAGACATTTCTGACCTAGTCACAACAGAGAATAAATTAAAAACCTTCAATAAAGAGCTAGAGGAAAGGGTAGATGCACGGACTAATGAGTTAGTAAAAGCAAATAATGAACTAGAAGATTTTACCTACATGGCTACACATGATTTAAAAGCTCCCGTTGCAAACGTGAGAGGCCATATCGGAATTATAAAAAATGAATTAGGAGCTATCAATAATGAAGTAATAAACGAATGTATTAAATGGATTGATAAGTCCTTAAATGTAGCTGAAAATAAAATCCACGCTATCGTCAGGGTAGCACAGCACCAATCTCAAGCACTTGAAAGAACAGAAATAATTGATGTAAAAACAGAGATAATGAAGGTTATTTCTGACATGAATCTTTACATTACAGAAAATAAAGCTATCATAACATTTGACAACGACAATACCTTTGAAGTAAACTTTAACAGAGAAAACTTTAGGAGTATTTTCTTTAACTTAATTCATAACGCCATTAAGTATAAACGACCAAATGTACTACCAAAAATAGTCATCAACATCAACTCTAAGAACAACTTACCATATATTACTGTTAAAGATAATGGCGTTGGATTTAACTCTAATAAGCAAGAAGATAGAATATTTCGGATGTTTCAACGGTTACATGACCATGTTGAAGGAGATGGAATGGGTCTTCATTTAGTAAAAAAAATAATTGATAAATCAGGAGGGTCTATTTCCGTTCGCAGCGAGATAAATAAAGGTGCAACCTTTAAAGTTTATTTTAAACAAGATACATTGCTCTATGAAAAAATTAAGTAAGGTACTTTTGGTTGACGATAGTGAAGCAACTAATTATATGAATCGTTACTTCTTTAATAAGCTGGGCATTTGTGACAATATAGAAGTTACTACCAACGGCCAAAAAGGATTAGATTACCTAATGTCTATACCGAAAGAAAAATGGAATACAGACCTTCCGAAATTAATAATGCTAGACATCAAAATGCCCATAATGGGAGGATTTGAATTTTTAGATGAGTACGAAAAGTTTCCGATTGAAATGCGTCAATCCATAACCACAGTTCTGTTAACCACATCTATGAGTATCGAAGATCGTGATCGAGCAGAACAGTACCAAAGTGTTAAAAGCTTTTTAAATAAACCGCTATCAGTTACGCAGCTAAGAGAAATACTAGAAAGTCTTTTTGGAAAGTAAGTGTTCTTATCAGTTAAATAATAAATGTATTTTTATCCAAAAATAAATACTTATGAGAGCAATTTACCTATTAACGAGCATATTATTTAGCCTATTGATGTACACTAATAGTGTCGCTCAAGGAAACTTTTACGTTATAAATAATACAATTGTAACTTCCTCTCCAAATAATTGCTCGAGCACTCAAGTAGATGTAAGAACCTATTTAGGTTGCAGAAATTTTGTTAATAACGGGTACACTTTTAATATTTCAAATGACACCATAAATATAGAAGTAAGTTACACTAGCTCTCTGATTTGTTTAGGAGCGCTAAGTCAGCCCATTTTTAACGTAATGCTCGACACCTTACCTGCTGCTAATTACACTGTAGCAAGTACCGCTATCCTAGATGCAATTAAAATAAATACCGTGTACAGTTCTTTAAGTGTTGCAAGTTGCTGCCCTACCAACTCCAACCTCGAAGCTTCTTTTTCTGCACCAGATAGTGTTTTTTGTGAAGGTGAAAATATTGCTTTTTTAAACCTGAGCAATGCCAATGC
>CBFHLF010000217.1:0-3464 GCA_965656555.1 uncultured Acidiluteibacter sp.
TGGCTGCATTTATCGGTGATCCATCGAAGCAAAAACCACGTCCTTTTGTATACAGAATTCACGAAAGCCCAGACCCTGAAAAATTGGAAATCTTTGCCGGCTTCATTAAAAAATTTGGCTACGGCATCGACGTTACTTCTCCTAAAGGAGTAAGCCGCACCATGAATAAGTTGATGTCTGATGTAAAAGGAAAAGGCGAAGAGCAATTGATTTCTACGTTAGCTATTCGCACCATGTCAAAAGCAGTTTATTCTCACGATAACGTAGGGCACTATGGATTAGGTTTTAAATACTATTCTCACTTCACCTCTCCCATAAGAAGGTATCCTGACGTAATGGTACACCGATTACTCCAAAAATACCTCGATGGTGCCAAAGGAACTAATGTGGAAGAATTAGCCGAACAATGTAAGCATACATCTGCTAGAGAAAAGCTCGCAACGGAAGCAGAAAGAGCATCCATCAAGTACAAGCAGGTAGAATTTATGAAAGACAAGGTGGGAGAAATCTTTACCGGTGTAATTTCTGGTGTTAGCGACTTTGGGATATTCGTAGAAGTAAACGAAACGAAATGTGAAGGTTTAGTGCGTTTGAAATCCATGACAGATGACTTCTTTTTCTTTGACGAAAAAGACTTCGCTGTGAAAGGAAGACGAAATAAAGCCGTTTTAAGAATGGGAGATGAAGTGACAATCAAGGTACTTCGCGCAGACCTATCAAAGAAACAGCTTGATTTTGACATGATTGACTATTAAAAATATTTTTCAATAAAACACAACTCACGTATTAATTTTTTCTCTAATTTTGCCGCCCAATTTAAGGGTAATAGGTAATGGAAGAAATTGACATCAGAGAAATCGCAACTGCAAGCATGGTTTTGTTTGCCGTTATTGACATCATTGGGTCAGTGCCGATCATTATTGACTTACGCCAAAAAGTAGGTAAAATCAAGTCAGAAAAAGCAAGTATCGTTGCTTTATTCATCATGATTTTATTCCTTTTCGTTGGGGAATCCATTTTGAGCCTGATCGGCATCGATGTCAGCTCATTTGCGATTGCAGGTTCTTTTATTATTTTCTTCTTGGCCTTAGAAATGATTTTAGGCATTCGTTTATACAAAGACGATATTCCTGAGACGGCTTCCATTGTTCCCATTGCATTTCCATTGATTGCAGGAGCAGGAACCATGACTTCATTGCTGTCGATGAGAGCAGAGTTTGCCGTAGTCAACATCATAATCGCCATTGTGCTAAACATGATTGTAGTGTACGCAGTACTCAAGTCATCAAGTGTTATTGAGCGTGTTTTAGGCCCAGGAGGAATAGCAGTTTTGAGAAAGATATTCGGGATAATATTACTAGCAATTGCAGTAAAATTATTCAGAACCAATATGGGGGTGTAGTAAATAGTTAGATTAAGTTAGTAGATTAAGTAGTTTTTAGTGTTTTAGCAGCCGCAAGTCCCCCACTTGCGGCTGTTTTTTTTAATCCCTAGAAGATTTAAGGTCATACAGTTACTACTTAAGCATCACTACCGTGCGTTCGCCTGAATCATTAAACGGACCGGGAACCGGATTTCCTTCCGCATCAATCAATACAATTCTAAACGTATTTTCACCTTCAGGTAATCCTTCAACAAAATAAGGTGTCCATTGATTAAGGATAAATTCAGTGTCGTTAATCGTTAGCTTTACTTTATTGCCATTTTCTGAAAGTGTAGTATTTACCAAATAAAAATCCAACAGCACTTTTTCGGTGTCTTTTCCTATATACTTTCCTTTAGGTCGGCTGTAAAACAAATGTGGCGCTGTTAAGTCAAACACTCCCAAAGGTTCACCAACAACAAAATTCTTCAGCAGAAAAGCTGATCCATTTTTAATACTTTCATGATAAGATCGAGATAAAAAAGCAAGCACTACGTTGTTCCCTTCCGACAACTGTGCCTCAAAACTAGTAGTATACTTCGCCAAATAAGGCGAATTGTTGACGATAAAGTGAAGGTGCTGTCCATCCTGAGAATTCGCACAATGCCGCATGGCTGCATCTTCAGTTTGTACTGCTAGTTCGTAATTGGAAATAGAAAAGTCGAATTGATGTGGACCTTCCGAAAGCTTTTCATCTTCTTTCGGAGAATTTAAAGATAAAGAGGCATCGGGAAACCGTTGAGCAAGTTTAGCCGGATAAAGTAATAAGCCATTTTTCTGAATGCGTTGTTTAGTATCAACTTCTGTAGTGATAGTCACTGCAGCAGTATCCGCTTCAGTTGGATTTGTTTCTTGCGCTTGTTCTGTTTCTTCGCCGCAAGCAATCATTGAAAAAATAGTCAATCCCAAACCGATGTAAAGCAGCCCTCTTTTCATTTTTTCTATTCAAATGTAATGAGCACTTGGTTTTTTTCTACCGCAACACCTTGTTCAACATCAATGGATTTAATAACACCATCAGTTGGCGATTTGAGTACATTCTCCATCTTCATCGCTTCGAGTACCATTAAAGCATCTCCTGCTGCAACTTCTTGCCCTACAGACACAGTAGTATTGAGCACTAGACCCGGCATTGGCGCCTTCAACTCATCAACTTTGGCAGAATTTAAATCGTCCATTCCCAGCTGATGCAATAATTGATCGTATTGATCAGCAATCGTCAATGGAATCTTCTTCCCATTGACTTTTATCACATAAGCTTTCGTAGCACTATCCGACTCCAACAACTCAATTCGATAAGATTTATGATCTTTGATTACATGGTAAGTCGTCTCATTAATCTGTGCAACTTCCCAATCAAATGATGCTCCATCTAACATTCCAGCAACTAATTCATCGTTCTCAAATTGAACTGTATGGGACCTTTCTTTTTCTGTGTGGATAGTTAATTCTTGTGTCATACAACAAAAGTAAATTTTTTTACTTCTAATTTACAATGCTTTTCTAATTATCTGTCCTCATTGTATACAAAATACATCAATCGTGACCAACAGAAGTGATGCTCGCAACGTGTCGCGATTAAAGATTTAAAGCAAAGCTATTTCTGATGGACAATTTCTAGTAAAAAAACACAGCAGTACTAAGCCAATAGTTTGAAAATCCACAAAGTTTAGTCAACTTTGGCGGTTGATAGTTTTAACACACGCACACCATGAAGAATCAAATCACTATTGCCTCACTTTCCATGCTTTTTTTTGCATCTTGTTCTATTTTTAATAAAACAGAACGCATAGAAGAGGTGGACCTAGCAGAAGTTACCGTTAAGCCAGAAAACCCACTAACATATCAACCTTCTGAAACTCGAATAAATGATTTGATTCACACCAAGCTTGAAGTAAAGTTTGATTGGCCAAATGCCCATTTATACGGTCGAGCCAACCTCACATTGAAACCTTACTTCCTCCCGACGGATTCCTTATGGTTAGATGCCAAAGGATTTGAGATTAAATCAATTGAAATGGTGGAAGCAAATGGAGAAGAA
>CBFHLF010000218.1:0-3456 GCA_965656555.1 uncultured Acidiluteibacter sp.
TCGGCTTGCATTTTAATGCCAATATCCTCCATAGTAGGGTTGGGGATCACTTTATTGTAGCTGTTGATTATGGCTTTTGGATCACGAATAAATAGGAGGTTTAAGCTATTTGAAAGAAATGATCTGTCCATCTGTATTAAATGATGGGTCATTTGTTTGCAAAATACCACTTCAGCAGAATTGATGGACATAATCTTCTTGATTACTTGATCACCATCCTGTTCTTGACTGGCTAAAATTTCATCTTGACCGGGATGCTGTACCTGACTTTTAGAAAGGTAATGTGCATAAAGTGGTTCATCAATAACTCGTGTGTCTGTTCGCTGCGCAAAACTATACATGAAAGCCGTACTGACATTTCTCGGACTCGACCAAAGATGAATTAGCTTCATAATGCTGTGTTATGGATGCTAATGTAGTGAAATTGTTTAATTAAGTAATTTGTCTATCAATTGATTTCTTTATCTTGTTCATGAATAAAAACCAAGAATCGATGAAAAAAACTACACTTTTGATTTCGTTAGTTTTCCTAGCGCTATTTACTTTTGGCCAACAGTGGGAGATATTTAAGAATGACTTATCGCATTATATTGAACCAACACCTTTTTCCGTCTTTGGTAATTCAATTTATACAGATTCATTAGCTTTCACTGTGAAAGTGGCAAGTGAAATTAACTATCCATCAAGAAAAGTAACTGTTTTTGAGGGAGATTTTAATGACCTTCCATATTCAACATTTTCAAGATTTTGTGCTGTAAAAGGTCCCTCCATTTTAGGAGATTCGATGGTAGAGTATATGGATTCTACTATTTACTATTCTGGTGCTCACCAATTGATTTGGAAAAATGCTCAGCAATGGACATTTTATACTTCTTTAAATAATGAAAACTTGATCATTTCATTGGATTCCGCTTATTCCTTAAACGGAGATTCCATAAAGCTCTTTTCTTTTTCAGCTGCCAACCAGTCAGCATTTGATTCAGTATTGTTCTCTACACCATTTGTTGTCTCCAAGTCTAATGGGATGATTAAAGGGTTTAACTTTTCTGACTTTCCCACATCAGTAAATTTGGTTACTTACTTTCATAGTGGCGCTATTACTTCAGCTGATATTTATGATTTAGATATTGGAGATGAATATCACTACCAACTGCGACAGGGTTTACATGTATCCTTTATTACGACAGATCTTTTCATCAATAAGGTAATTGGAAAGCAAGTTCACGGTCAAGATAGTGTAACCTACACTTTTGAACGGCAAATAACAGATGACCAGTTGGTGGTAGTCAATAACAATCCTTTTCCGACGCATCAATACACGCACTTTCAAGATACCGTTCAGGAAACATATAGCTTAGATGATACACTCTTAACAGGACGATATTTAGACGGTAATTCTATATCGATAAACCCACTAATGACACTAGGTTCTATTGGCGTATTTGCTGATGGATATGATGTGCCAACTTTTGTAGACTTTTCAGGTGTTGGCCGTGTTGCTGATACCATTTGTGATTATACTTTTGAACTAGAAACTTATAAAACCTATGTGTTTGGGGTTGGTATGTTTTACCATTATGATAATGGTGATATAACATCTTACAGTTTACATAGCGAACAACTGGTGTATTATAAAAAAGGAAATAAAACATGGGGCACGCCTTTATCTATTCCCGTAGGAATTACTGAGAATGTCTTCAATGCAATTTCTTATTACCCCAATCCTGTAAAGGATCAATTTTACATCGAAAATCTACAAGAAGATGTAGCGTATGAGTTAATCAGCGTGAATGGTGCATTGATCGATCAGGGCGCACTAACACAAGGGAGAAGTAGTTTTTCACTTGAATCTTTAAATACAGGTGTCTACTTTTTACAACTTCGATCTTCTGAAGCAGTAAAAACAATCAAGCTCATTAAGCAATAAAAAAGTCCTCTTGAATTACCCAAGAGGACTTAATTTATTTTCTGAATATTGACTTCTTAAATGTGAATCACTTCTCCGTAAGCTTCAGCGGTAGCTTCCATCACTGCTTCACTCATGGTAGGGTGAGGGTGAACTGCTTTCAAGATTTCGTGACCGGTAGTTTCTAATTTTCTAGCAGTAACTAATTCCGCTATCATTTCAGTAACATTCGCACCAATCATATGAGCGCCTAGAAGCTCACCATATTTTGCATCGTAAATAACCTTTACGAATCCATCTTTATGACCTGCAGCTCTCGCTTTACCTGATGCTGAGAATGGGAATTTACCCACTTTTAATTCGTAACCTGCTTCTTTAGCTGCTTTCTCAGTATATCCAACTGATGCAATTTCAGGCGTACTGTACGTACATCCAGGAATGTTGTTGTAGTCAATTGGCTCAGGGTGATGTCCTGCAATCTTTTCAACACAAGTTATACCTTCTGCAGAAGCTACGTGTGCTAGGGCTTGACCAGGCACACAGTCACCAATTGCATAATAGCCCGGGATATTGGTTGCGTAAAATTCATCCACTTTAATTTTACCTTTATCAGTAACAATTCCAACCTCTTCTAAGCCGATGTTTTCTAGGTTAGCTACTACGCCAACTGCAGAAATTACAATATTGGCATCCACAACCTCTTCACCTTTTTTGGTTTTGATAGTCACTTTACAGTCTTTGCCAGAAGTATCTACTTTCGTTACTTCTGCATTCGTCATGACTTTGATGCCTGACTTTTTAAAGCTTCTTCCCAATTGCTTAGAAATATCTTCGTCTTCCACCGGTACAATGTTGTCCATGTATTCAACTAAAGTTACTTCTGTACCCATAGCATTGTAGAAATAAGCGAACTCAGAACCAATAGCACCTGAACCTACGATTACCATTTTCTTAGGCATCTCTTTTAAGGTCATTGCCTCGCGGTATCCGATAATTTTCTTGCCATCTTGTGGCAATGAAGGAAGACTTCTTGAGCGTGCTCCTGTAGCGATAATGATGTTTTTTGCAGTAATGGTCTTTTTTGAACCATCCTCAGCAGTAACTTCAATGGCTTTTCCTGGTTTTACTTTACCAGTACCCATGATCACTTCTATCTTGTTTTTCTTCATCAAGAATTGAACACCCTTACTCATGCCATTCGCTACATCGCGACTTCTTTTTACAATGTTGTCGAAGTTGATATTGCTTTCTTTTACTTCAATACCATAGTCAGCTGCATGCTTTATGTATTCAAATACATTGGCACTTTTCAATAATGCTTTGGTAGGAATACATCCCCAGTTTAAGCAAACACCACCTAGTGATTCTTTCTCTACTACGGCAGTTTTTAAACCTAATTGACTAGCTCTAATGGCAGTTACATATCCACCTGGGCCACTCCCTAATACGATTACATCAAAATCCATATCTTATCTATTGTGTGATTATCTTCTTATTTAAGTTTTGCGAAGTTAGTAAATAAGGTCTAAAACATCCTTACTCCCTTCGCT
>CBFHLF010000219.1:0-3447 GCA_965656555.1 uncultured Acidiluteibacter sp.
AGTTAATAAACTACCTAAGTTTAAATCTCCCGGTATCCATGAAGGAAAGGCAGTTAGGGTTCAGTTTAATACACCGATTAGCTTTGCATTGTAAATGCCTTTTTTACATTTCAAGGGTTAATAAAAGCTAAACTTATAGACCTCCAAGTTTTCCGAAACCTTGGAGGTCTGCTTAACGTCTACTTTAACTAATCGCTCTTCTAATCTTGATCAGCTTCTCCAGCATCGTTTCTAAATTATCCAAGTGCAACATATTGGCTCCATCCGATTTTGCTTCTGCAGGATTATGATGTGTTTCTAAAAACAATCCATCTGCTCCTACTGCTATGCCGGCTTTTGCCATGGTAGTGATCAACTCTGGCTTCCCTCCTGTTACCCCACTTGATTGATTAGGCTGCTGTAGACTGTGCGTAATATCTAACACCACCGGCACATCGAATGCTTGCATCGTTGGAATTCCTCTAAAGTCTACGACCATATCTTGGTAACCAAACATAGTGCCACGGTCAGTAATCCAAACGTTGTCGTTTCCGGACTCTTTAACTTTATTAACGGCAAAAATCATGGATTCAGGAGCCAAAAATTGTCCTTTTTTAATGTTGATTACTTTACCTGTTTTTGCTGCAGCAACCAATAAATCCGTTTGTCGGCATAGGAAAGCAGGAATCTGCAGTACATCCACGTATTGAGCCGCGATGGCAGCTTCTTCAGCTGAGTGAATATCAGTAACTACAGGCACATCGAACTTCAGTCCTACTTTTTGTAAAATCTTTAACGCTTTTTCATCACCTATTCCTGTAAAACTATCTAATCGTGAGCGATTTGCTTTTCGGTAGGATCCTTTGAAGATGAATGGTATTTCTAATCGATTAGTGATCTCGAAAATTCTTTCAGCTATATTTAACGCCATCTCCTCTCCTTCTATGGCACAAGGGCCTGCCATTAAGAAAAAGTTGCCGCTATTTGTATGTTTTATATTCTCTAAATAATCAATCATTTTCTACTATTTTAGGCTACAAAAGTACATCTTTCAATTAACAAATTTTTAATCCAACAATCATTGCTTAAAGCTTAAAAAAATGGGATAACTTTGCACCATGGCACCAAAAACTGACCTACCCGCAATTATCAAAATTTTTCGATTTTACTTTAGCACATTAGGAAAACTAACTCCTAATTTGACTAATAAATTATTGATGAAATTATTCTCAACTCCACAAACTAAAAAAGTTCGCCAACGAGAAGTCGTGGTGCTAAAAGGTGCGCTGCATAAAAAAGTACAAGTAGAAGGGCTCGATATTCAAGTGTATGAATGGGGACGAAGTGATAAAATAGCCTACTTGCTCCATGGATGGGAAGGAAATGGAGGAAGCATGGGCGCTTTTGTTAGTCCTCTATCACAAATGGGCTATAAAGTGATCACATTTGATGGCCCTGCTCACGGAAAAAGTAGTGGCAAACAGTCGAATATGATGGAGTTTGCAAAAATCTTTAATGGTCTTGTTAAAATTTACGGTCCTGCAGAAATTATTGTGGCCCACTCTTTTGGTACTGGCGTGGCACTTTATAGCGCAGTAGAATACGGTATTCAGCCAAAAGCTGCTGCTCTACTAAGTGGAACCAATAAAATCGAAGATATCTTCTTTGAATTCTCTAAGTTGATGAACTTAGACCGAAAGCAAGAAATAAGCCTTTTTGACTATATCACAAATTACTATGGCATTAATGTGAAGGATATGGTAATGAATGAATACGCTAAGAAGTCGGGTATTAAAAATGCACTACTGGTACATGATAAAAACGACAGAGTTATTCCTTATAGCAATACGGAAGCATTAGCTAAAGATTGGGAAGCCGCTAACGTATTACAAGTTGAAAACACAGGCCATTATAAAATGCTCTGGGCTCCAGTGGTAGTGAATGCTACAATCGATTTCTTCAAAGGGTTAGAATCACCTAATTAACATCGATTAACGCGATTTACTGATAATAATCAATAGTTTTACGTTTCTAATTTTTTATTGAAGAATCATAAAAACTATGAAGTATTTCCGACTCTTATTGCTTGTCGCAATTTTCTCTATATCAATAACTCCATCATTTTCTCAATCAAATAAATATTCGGCTTCGAACATTCAACTAGAATTAAAGAAGTTGAATTTCTTGGGTAATGCCCTGTATTTAGCTGCTCACCCAGATGATGAAAACACCAGACTAATTACGTGGTTAGACAATGAAAAACTGGCAAGAACTGCTTACTTATCACTAACCAGAGGTGATGGTGGACAAAACTTAATTGGAACCGAGAAAGGTGCCGCCATGGGATTATTAAGAACGCAAGAATTAATGGAAGCTCGAAAAATAGATGGAGGCGAGCAGTTTTTTAGCCGTGCGGTAGATTTTGGGTATTCTAAAACAGCCAAAGAAACCTTTGAAATTTGGGAAAAAGATAAAATCTTAGCGGATGCTGTTTGGGTAATTCGAAAATTCAAACCAGATGTTATTGTTACTCGTTTTCCTCCAGATGAAAGAGCGGGTCACGGTCACCACACTGCTTCTGCAATAATTGCGATAGAAGCATTTGATTTGGCTGCTGACAAAAATGCCTACCCTGAGCAGTTAGAATTTGTAGATACCTGGCAAGTAAAACGCTTGTATTGGAATGCATCCAATTGGTGGAATAGAGGAATAGCTGAAGAGGCTGCAGGAAATGATAATTACTATGTAGTAGATGCTGGCGGTTACAGTCCATTGCTTGGAGAATCTAATGGGGAAATTGCTGCAAAAAGTAGAAGTTCGCACAGAAGTCAAGGATTCGGAGCTGCTATGCAGCGAGGAGAAAACCTAGAGTATTTATATTACCTGGCAGGTGAAAAAGCAAAAAACGATTTATTTGATGGCGTAAATACTTCTTGGAGCGCAATTGAAGGCGGTAAAAAAATCCAAAATCAAATTAATACAATCATTGAAAAGTTTAATCCAAACCAACCTCAGCTGTCTATTTCTGGATTGGTATCGCTCTACAATTCGATTAAAGCGAATAAGAACCTAACACCGCATGCTAAACAAAAGCTTACTGACATTCAAGAAATTATACAAGCTTGTTCAGGTGTATTTGTGGAGGCTATAGCCCCTGAGTACAGCGAAACAGCCGGGAACGAAGTAAACGTTTCAGCACAACTCATCAACCGATCAGGAGTAGATGTAAAAGCGACTTTGGCCAACATGAAAGGAACTATTGACTTACCAAAGAATCAATTAGTCGAAAAGAAGTTTTCTATAATTGCACCACAAGCTATTTCGCAACCCTACTGGCTGACCACTCCTTATTTTGGTGTATTTGGAGTTGACCAACAAGAATTGATAGGCTTACCTGAAAGCCCTGCGGCAATTAATTTAGACTACCAATTGACTTTTGAAGGCACTACCTTCACCTACACTACTCCT
>CBFHLF010000220.1:0-3437 GCA_965656555.1 uncultured Acidiluteibacter sp.
GAGGGTGAGCAATTGACCCACGTGATGGCTGCTATATGGATAAAAAAAGAGATGGAAAAGGAAGGGGTTCCGTTCCCGAAAGCACTGAGAGCTTATACTCAGAAGGTAAGGGTTTCTATTGGAGGGTAAACCTTCGTTTTGATAAGATAAGGAAAAGCCGAATTTACTATTTGGCTTTTTTTATGCTGTAAGGGGACTTTTTCGACTTTTAATACGTCTAATAATATGTAAACCAATTTACACCAGTTATGACTTATTTAAGACTTCAACTATTTGCGCTATGCTTTCTGAGTGCAGTTGCTGTTTTTGGTCAGGCCTGGTGCAACCGAAATTCATTTCCGGGTGACGGTCGAAGAAGTGGTAATTCATTCTCCATTGGTACAAAAGGTTATCAATGTTTTGGAACGAATGGACTATTGAATTCAAATAAACTTTGGGAATATCAAGTTATTTCAGATAGCTGGATTCGTAAAACGGACTGTCCTGGTCCTGGAAGAAGATCAGCAGTTTCCTTTGTTTTGGGTAATAAAGCCTATCTCGGTATTGGGTGGGAGGGAAGTAATGCTTTTCGCGACTTTTACAGTTATGATCAAACAACAGACACTTGGACACTTCTTGATTCTTTCCCCTCACAGTATGCTGTTGGAGCGATGGCAACATCGTTAAATGGTAAAGGGTATTTAGTTGGGGGAGCAACCAATTTAAATGTAGCTTCAGGTCAATTTTATGAATATAACCCTTCAACTGATCAGTGGACTTTACTGTCAGATTCTGTTCCGTTGGGCAACAGAATGGAAGGGGTAATGGAAGAGATAAATGGTGAAATCTATATTGGTTTAGGACACGATTACAGCACATCTTTTAGTGATCTATGGAAGTATACGCCGTTTGGAAATACTTGGATCAGGCTTGCCGATTTTCCAGGTGCGCCTAGGTTAAATCCAATCAATTTCACTTTTGATGGAAAATTAGTAGTCGGTGGTGGGTTTGCATTGGGACAAAGTGGACAGTTCAATGACTATTTTATGTATGACCCAACCAACAATAGTTGGACTTCAATTTATAAATATCCCGGAGGACGAAGATCCAGGGCAGAAGCCTTTGTAATTGGAGATTCTGCATATGTGGTGGGCGGTTGGACAGGAAATAACTCAAATGATGTTTGGCGTTTTTCTCCTTTTGATTCAAGAAAACAAGTGATAGACTTGTGCGATGGGGAAGATATTGTGCTTGGGACTAGAGTCAGAAATGCCCGGTATTTATGGCAGGATAGCTCTAGGTTTGCAACTTATAGAGTGACTTCTCCTGGAGTATACTGGGTCAATTTTACAGTTAATAATTGTACTGTTCGTGATTCATTCGTGGTAAATTACTATCCTAATCCCAAAGTAGAATTAGGAAATGATACAAGTTTTTGTGATTTACAAACGCTACCACTGTCTGCTTTTTATCCAAATTCAAGTTATCTCTGGCAAGACTCAAGCAGGGCTCCAAACTTCACCATTAATTCAACAGGAACTTATATGGTAAGTGTTACGCTTGGTCAATGCACCGTCTCTGATTCAATAAAAGTAACGTACTATGACCCTCCATCCGTGGATCTTGGGCCTAATAGGAATGTGTGTTTTGGAGAGACAGTGACCTTGGATGCTTTTGACTCTGGGGTTAGTTATCGATGGCAAGATGGGAGTACTAGCTCCACTTATACTGTTAATTCTCCTGGTTTATATCATGTTACTTTGGAACGAAATGGCTGTATCACAAGGGACTCTGTTTTCATATCTTACATTGAGCGCCCATCATTTTCTTTAGGTTCTGACACCACTTTGTGCGAGAACGATTCGGTTACGTATACACTGAATATTGTTGGAGCAACTTACGAATGGTCTACTGGAAATACGACGAATCAATTTACAGCTACTGAACCCGGCTTATATTGGGTCGAGGTTTCTCTGAACGGTTGCAAAAATCGAGATTCTGTTAAAGTTAATTATGATTTACTACCCGTAATTTCTTTTGGTGAGGATAAGGAAGTATGTTTTGGTAAATCATTTTTTCTGGATGTTCAGGACCCAAATGCAACAGCATACGAATGGCAAGACGGTTCCACGAATAGTAGGCTTTATATTTTTGAGTCAGGAATCTATTATGTAACTGCTTTGAACTATTGTGGCGTAAGTTCGGATACGATAACTATAACTTTAGAGGAATGTGATTGCAACTTTTTCCTACCTAATGCTTTTACCCCAAATGGAGATGGAGTAAATGATAGTTTTGGACCAACTTATAGTTGTGACATTATCTATTACGAATTACAAATTTATAATCGATGGGGAGAGCTTGTCTACCAAACAACGGATATCAATGCTCCTTGGGAAGCTAGAAGCAAAAATGAATCGCTACCACTTGGTGCTTATATTTATAAAATTAGTTATCAAGAGAGTGGTAGTATTAGGTTTGAAAATCTACAAGGAACTATTCTATTATTAAAATAAAAGAGGCCTTTACCGTACGATAAAGACCTCTATAAACTTTTAAAAACTTAAAGTCAGCTTAGTTTTTTGATAGGTAAGAAGCAACACCATCATGTGTAGCATTCATTCCTTCTTTTCCTTTAGACCAGTTTGCAGGACAAACTTCACCTTTTTCTTCGAAAAATTGTAAAGCATCAACCATTCTAAGTGCTTCATCTACGTTTCTTCCTAGCGGAAGGTCGTTTACTAATTGGTGTTTTACGATTCCTTCTTTATCAATTAAGAAAAGTCCTCTGTAAGCTACCATTTCGCCGTGAGCGATCATTTCACCTTCATCATTATAATCCCATTCACCAGCTAATACATCAAAGTTTGCCGATATGGTTTTGTTAGTATCTGCAATTATTGGATACGTAATTCCTTCAATACCACCGTGATCTTTGCTTAATTGTAACCATCCCCAGTGAGATTGTTCAGTGTCAGTAGAACACGCTACAACTACCGTATTTCTATCTTCAAATTCTTTTAGCTTAGATTGAAATGCATGTAATTCCGTAGGGCAAACGAAGGTAAAATCCTTTGGGTAAAAGAAAAGAACCACGTGCTTCTTTCCAATGTACTGATCCAATGAAAAGTTTTCTACGATTTCTTCTCCGTTAATTACTGCACTTGCAGAGATATGAGGGGCTTTTTTGCCAACTAATACTGCCATAATATATTTGTGTTTTTGTTTGATTTTTAATTGAAACAAAGTTAGTCAATGAGGGTTCGTTTCAAAAGTGAAAAATCTTAAAAAATGAAAAGAAAAGACTAATACGTTGTTATTATAGCCAAAGCAGCGCCAACTAAAATGCTAATGAGCTTCATCTTACTAAACTTATGGTTTTCACTGGTCTCTAAAAGAATAGTAGTAGCAATGTGCAGTAGGATTCCTGAAGCTAATGCCAATAGGTAAGGAAATAA
>CBFHLF010000221.1:0-3433 GCA_965656555.1 uncultured Acidiluteibacter sp.
AGCAACAGTTGGGATTTAGTATTTACGAAATACACCACATTCATTCCAACGCCTTATGGAGTTACAGGAATCGTTCAGAATGCAGAAGTTGAAGCAGTAAAAGTTTATCCGGTGAACGATGTTTCTACTTACCAAAATTACAGCACCCATACTTTCAATACGGACTTCGCGACAATCGGATACGATTGGAAATCATTTGATTTTGCAACATTCTCTTACTTAATCTATGACAGTACTGTATATTTTGTAAAGACACAAGATAGCACAGTTTGGAAAGTGGTAATGACTGGATTTGGTGGAAGTGCAAATGGAAACTTCTATTTCTCGAAGCAGAAACTAACCACCACTTTTATCAAAGAAAATACAACTCATAACGGACAGTTTTACATATATCCAAACCCTGTAAAAGCAGAAGGATCTATTTCAATAGTTGCTGATATGCCTTCAGGAATTTCAAATGCACAAATCAGTGTCATCTCTATGAACGGACAATTGGTTTCAGAAGAGAATATACAAATCAATTCTTCTTTTGATCAATATCAAATTTCAATACCTCGTCTACAAAAAGGTGTCTACTTTATTCGGTTAACGCACTCAAAAGGTGCTGCGACTGAAAAATTAATTATTCAATAAAAATAGATTAATAATTAGTGTGTATCAGTCAGGTGGGATATACTTTCAAATTGGTTCTTTAAAATTTAAACAAATGACAAATAAAACAGCCCTTCTTTTAGCAGTAATCCTTTTAATACTTGGTTTCGCATCTTGTGACTCACCGACCACTTCTACAGAAGAAAATAAGGAAGAAATAGTGCAAATTGAAACAAAAGAATATCAACGAATAGTCACGTTAAGTGGCGTAGTAAGTGAAATAGTTGCTGAGCTAGGATTAGGCGACAAAATAGTAGGAACGGACATCACCAGTACTTATCCAGAAGTTATTCAAGGATTGCCGAAGTTAGGTCACATCACCAGTATTCAAGCCGAAGGGATTATTTCCTTGAAGCCAGATTTAGTGATTGCAAAAAAAAACGAAATAAAAACAGAACTCGTTCAGCAATTGGAAGCAGCCGGAGTAAAAACCTTATTGGTAGAGCAAGAATATTCTATTAATGGAACTAAAAAGCTAATTGAAAACATTGCAAAAGAGTTGAACCAATTGGAAACTGCTAATCAAATCAATGCGACAATTGATGAAGACATTGCCAAATTAGAGCCACTTAAACCTCAACCAACAGCGGTGTTTATTTACGCAAGAGGCGTTGGAAATATGATGGTTGGAGGAAGCAACACTTCAGTAGCTAAACTGATTCAATTGGCTGGAGGAATCAATGGAACCAATGATTTTGAAGAATTTAAGCCATTAACTGCAGAATCTATGGTAGCGGCTAACCCTGACTTAATCATCCTTTTTGAGTCTGGTATGAACAGTTTACAAGGTGCAGACGGAATTAAACAAATTCCCTCTATTGCAGTAACAACAGCTGCTACAAAAAATCAATTCTTCGCTTTAGAAGGTCAATATTTAGCAGGTTTTGGCCCAAGAGTAGGAAAAGCAGCACTAGAACTAAATCAAAAATTTAAATCAATTACCGTTGAATAAAAAGCAAATTACATCTTTAGGATTAGTTACTGCTCTGATGGTATCGTTTTTCGTATCGATTAACATCGGATCAGTTTCTATTTCTTTTGATCAATTTATTTCATTGCTGACCAATAAATTCACCGGTCAAGAAAACCCCACTGAACTGTTTCAGCAAAATGCCATTCTTTGGGGAATTCGCCTACCTAGAGTTTTAATGAGTTTATTCATTGGTAGCTCTCTCGCATTATGCGGAGCAGCGCTTCAAGGTTTGTTCAGAAACCCCTTGGCTGACCCTACTATTATTGGTATTTCTTCTGGAGCCATGTTGGCTGCGGCCATTGTAATTGTATTGGCAGGAGATACGTTATTTTCGAGCTATTCCTTTGCAGGCTTGTCCTTGCTTTCTGTGGCTACTTTCGTTGGCGCTATTATCGTGATCGTATTCATTTTTAGAATAGCCAAAGAAGGAAAGAAAATCAATGTAATGACCATGCTCCTTTCGGGAATTGCTATAAATGCAGTAGCTGCTGCCGGAACAGGATTGTTGACTTACTTAGCAAATGATGTGCAGTTGCGAACATTGACTTTTTGGACCATGGGAAGTTTAGGTGGATCTACTTGGTACAATGTCTTGATTGTTGGAGCTTGTACTATTTTGACGCTAATCTTCATACTTCCATTGCACAAGCAATTCAATGCATTGGCTCTAGGAGAACAAGAAGCTGCTTACATCGGAATCAACACTGAAAAACTAAAACGAAGAGTTGTCATATTTACAGCTTTGTCCGTTGGAACTGCGGTTGCATTTTGCGGAATGATTGGCTTTGTTGGTTTAGTCGTTCCACATATTCTGCGATTAGTTGGAGGATCTGACCATCGATTCTTATTGCCTACCTCTGCCCTAGCAGGTGCATTATTGTTGTGTTGGGCGGATAATTTCTCTCGAACAATAGTAGCGCCTGCAGAGATTCCAATCGGCATTATCACTGCATTAGCCGGTGCTCCTATCTTTCTTTACCTCTTGTTGAAACAAAAAAAATCTACGTTCTGATGTTAGCAATTAAAGACTTATCGATAGCAGTTGGCCAAAAGCAACTATTAAGTAACATTAGTTTTGAAGTAAAGTCCGGAGAATTGATTGCCATTCTTGGGCCTAACGGTGCAGGGAAGTCTACGTTAATAAAAGCAATTAGTGGAACTCTTACCTCTCCTTCAGTATTCTGGAAAAATCAATTGATCACCGATTTTCCGTCTGATGAGATGGCTTTGGAAAGAGCAGTGCTTACGCAACAAATTCAGATGAGTTATGACTTTCCTGTGCGGGAAGTAGTGTTGATGGGCCGATATCCTCACTTTAACAATCAACCTAGCCGGCAAGATTTTGAAGCAGTTGAAAAGGCATTGGAGTTGACGGATATGCAAAAACTTGCAGATCGATCATATGAAACCCTTTCCGGAGGAGAGAAACAACGGGTTCAAACCGCTAGAGTATTTGCTCAAATTCAACTCAATAACTCTGAAAACACCAACAAACTACTGCTTTTAGATGAGCCTTTAAACAACTTAGACATTCATCATCAGCACTTGATGCTACAGCGAATCAAGCAATTCTCTGAAGACCGAAATGTCACCTTATTGGTATTGCATGATTTGAATATGGCTGCACAATATGCCGATAAAATTCTGTTGTTGAAAGACGGTAATCAATTGGCCTGCGGAACAGCAAAAGAAGTTTTAAACGAAGAATTAATCAGCTCTTGCTATGAATTGAGCGTAAAAATAGATCAGCATCCTTACCACAATTGCCCAGTGGTATACTTTGGATGTTATGGCAAAATGTATCAAAAA
>CBFHLF010000222.1:0-3428 GCA_965656555.1 uncultured Acidiluteibacter sp.
CCTGCTCGTACAAAGTCATTCTCTTGTACTAAGATATGCTTCGATAGGTTGATTAAGTACTTCTTAACCTCTCCAGTTCTTGATTCTACAATTACCTCTCTATTACCTCTTTTGATCTTACCAAATGAAACGATACCATCAATTTCAGTAACAACAGCAGGGTTCGATGGATTTCTTGCTTCAAATAACTCTGTTACTCTTGGCAGACCACCCGTAATATCACCAGACTTACCAGATACTCTTGGTATTTTCACCAAAATCTTACCTGTTTCAATCTCATCACCTTCATCAATAGAAATGTGGGCTCCTACCGGAAGGTTATAAGTTTTTAGGATATCACCCTTTTTATTTACAATCTTAATTTCAGGAACATTTTTCTTGTCCTTGCTTTCAGTAACCACTTTTTCTCTAAAACCTGTCTGCTCATCAGACTCTTCTTTATAAGTAACCCCTGCAATTAGGTTTTCAAAAACGATTTTTCCTTTAAACTCAGCAACAATTACTGCGTTATATGGATCCCACTCACAAATTAAGTCACCCTTCTTCACCTTTGCACCATCTTTCTCGTACAATAGTGATCCATATGGAATGTTAGCGGTAGCTAAAACAATACCTGTTTTGGCATCTACAAGTCGCATTTCAGCTGATCGTCCAATTACGATGTTTACTTTCTTGCCGTCTTTGTTTTCACCTTCTACGGTTCTAAGCTCGTCGATTTCAATTACACCATCATGCTTCGCTTCAACTCTAGATTCATCAGCAATTTTAGAAGCCGTACCCCCTACGTGGAATGTACGCAATGTTAACTGTGTTCCCGGCTCACCGATAGACTGTGCTGCAATTACACCAACAGACTCACCTCGCTGTGCCATTCTACCGGTAGATAAACTTCTACCATAACACTTAGAACATACTCCTCGCTTCAATTCACAAGTCAATACTGAACGCATTTCCAATTCTTCTATCGGAGATTCGTCAATCATTCTTGCAATCTCTTCAGTTACCTCTTCACCTGATTCAATGATTAAATCGCCAGTATTAGGATGGTAAACATCGTGAACAGTTGTTCTACCTAAAATTCTATCATAAAGTGATTCAACTATTTCATCATTTTTAACCAATGGTGAAATCTGAACTCCTCTTAATGTACCACAATCCTCATCAGTAATTACAACATCCTGAGAAACGTCGACCAATCTTCGTGTCAAGTAACCCGCATCAGCCGTTTTCAAGGCAGTATCTGCAAGACCCTTACGAGCACCGTGAGTAGAAATAAAGTACTCTAGAATTGACAATCCTTCCTTAAAGTTAGAAAGAATTGGGTTTTCAATAATTTCTTGACCTGTAGAGCCAGATTTTTGTGGCTTAGCCATCAACCCTCTCATTCCTGAAAGCTGACGAATCTGCTCTTTAGAACCCCTTGCACCTGAATCAAACATCATGTAAACAGAGTTGAAACCTTGGTTATCGGTTTTCAATCGATCCATTACCGTATTCGTCAATCTAGTGTTGGTATGCGTCCATATATCAATAATCTGGTTATAACGCTCGTTATTCGTAATGAATCCCATGTTATAGTTATCCCAAACTTCCTGAACTTGTCCTGCAGCCTTATCCATTAATTCGTCTTTCTCTTTAGGGATAATTACATCACCCAAATTAAACGACAAACCACCACGGAATGACATTTCATAACCAATCGTTTTAATATCATCCAAGAATTTTGCGGTCGCAGAAGTACCTGCTTCTTTCAAAATATTACCGATAATATCTCTCAACGACTTCTTAGTCAACAATTCATTGATGTAACCAGCACTTTCAGGAACAACTTGGTTAAAGATAATTCGACCACAAGTGGTATCAATAATCTTAATCTCGCCTTTATCCTTAACTCTTACTTTAATCTTAGCATGAATGTCAAGACGACCTTCGTTGTTTGCGATAATTACTTCTTCCGGAGAATAGAAAGTTTTTCCCTCTCCTTTAATAATTAAATCACCCTCTGAATAACGCTCTTTGGTCAAATAGTAAAGACCAAGAACCATATCCTGTGATGGTACCGTAATCGGTGATCCATTCGCAGGGTTCAAAATATTGTGAGAAGAAAGCATCAACATTTGAGCCTCCAAAATTGCTGCATTACCTAATGGTAAATGAACAGCCATTTGGTCACCATCAAAATCAGCATTAAATGCAGAACATACTAATGGGTGAAGCTGAATTGCTTTTCCTTCAATTAACTTTGGTTGGAAAGCCTGAATACCCAATCGGTGCAAAGTAGGAGCACGGTTAAGTAATACTGGATGACCTCTTAATACGTTTTCCAAAATATCCCAAACTACAGGATCCTTACGGTCAACAATCTTTTTCGCAGACTTAACAGTCTTAACGATACCTCTTTCTATCAATTTGCGGATAACGAATGGCTTATATAGCTCAGCTGCCATATCTTTTGGCAAACCACATTCGTGTAGTTGTAAACTTGGTCCTACTACAATTACAGAACGACCTGAATAATCAACACGCTTACCCAATAAGTTTTGACGGAAACGACCAGACTTACCTTTCAAACTGTCAGATAATGACTTTAACGCACGGTTAGAGTCAGTTTTAACAGCACTTGATTTTCTTGAGTTATCTAATAAAGAATCAACTGCTTCTTGAAGCATTCTCTTCTCATTTCTCAAAATCACTTCAGGAGCCTTTATCTCTAATAATCGCTTCAATCGGTTGTTTCTGATAATAACTCTTCTGTAAAGGTCATTTAAATCAGATGTAGCAAAACGACCACCATCCAATGGAACTAACGGACGCAATTCTGGTGGAATAACAGGTACTACTTTTACAATCATCCATTCCGGACGATTTTCAATACCTTCAGCTACATTTCTGAATGATTCAACAACTTGAAGTCTTTTCAGCGCTTCATTTTTACGTTGTTGAGAAGTTTCGTTGTTAGCTTTATGACGCAAATCATACGATAAACCATCTAAATCTAATCGCTTCAATAATTCATAAAGAGCATCAGCCCCCATTTTAGCGATAAATTTATTTGGATCAGTATCATCTAAATACTGATTCTCTTTTGGTAACGTATCCAAGATATCTAAATACTCTTCTTCTGTTAAGAAATCTAAGTATTCTAAATCTTCACCTTGTGCATTCTTCGCATTACCGGCTTGTACGACTACATATCTTTCGTAGTAAATAATCGTATCTAATTTCTTAGTTGGTAAACCTAAAAGGTAACCGATTTTGTTTGGTAACGATTTGAAATACCAGATATGAGCAACAGGAACAACCAATGAGATGTGTCCCATTCGCTCTCTACGTACTTTTTTCTCGGTAACTTCTACACCACATCGATCACATACGATACCTTTATATCGTATTCTTTTATATTTTCCACAGTGGCATTCCCAATCCTT
>CBFHLF010000223.1:0-3422 GCA_965656555.1 uncultured Acidiluteibacter sp.
AAAATCAACCGAATGTTGCCTGCAGATTTAAACCAAGAGATCTTTGATAAACTCTATGGAAAAGATGTGATCAAGACTGAAGAAGAGTTTAGAGGAAAAGTGAAAGAAGAGTTGGAAAACAGCTTTAAAGCTAATGCTGACCAATTGTTCAATAGAGAGGTGCAGGATACATTAATTGAAAAAGCAAAAATTGAGTTGCCTGATGAGTTTCTTAAAAGATGGTTAATGGTAGCCAATGAAAAGCCGGTAACTAAAGAGCAGATTGATTCAGAATATGATCAGTATGCTTTAGGCCTGAAATGGCAGCTAATTGAAAACAAAATTATCAAGGATAACGAGTTAGAAGTTAGTCGTGATGCAGTAGTAGATTACACTAAAACTCTTATTCAGCAGCAAATGGCCGGTATGGGTCAAAACTTTATGGATGATGCAGAATTAACCGATACTGCGAATAGAGTGCTACAGAATCAAGATGAAGCTAGACAGATTTACGAGCAGCTTTATCAGCAGAAATTAATCGCGTTGTATAACGAGAAATTTAAGATAAAAGAGAAGGCTGTTTCTTATGATGAATTCGTTAAATTAGCAGAAGCTAAAAGAAAGTAATCACGAATAAAAATACGACAGTATGTTCGATAAGAATGAATTTAAAAAGTTTGCCGTAAAAGGACAAGGCATCAATAGTATGCACTTGGATAATTACGTTGAGGCTTCAATGACTCCATATATCATAGAGGAAAGACAGTTAAATGTTGCACAAATGGACGTTTTCTCTCGTTTAATGATGGATAGAATTATCTTTCTAGGAACTGGAGTGAATGATCAAATGGCCAATATTATTCAAGCGCAATTGTTGTTTTTAGAGTCAGTAGATAATAAAAAGGATATTCAAATTTACTTAAACTCTCCAGGAGGTTCCGTTTATGCAGGTTTGGGTATTTATGACACTATGCAATACATTGCACCTGATGTTGCTACAATATGCACCGGTATGGCTGCGTCAATGGGAGCAGTTTTGTTATGTGCTGGGGCAGAAGGAAAACGAACAGCACTTCCTCATTCTCGTGTTATGATTCACCAACCTTCTGCAGGAACGCAAGGGATGGCGTCAGATATGGAAATTGCTTTGAAAGAAGTGTTGAAAATGAAGCAGGAGCTATATGAAATCATAGCGAAGCATTCAGGACAACCGTTTGACAAAGTAGAGAAAGATTCTGATAGAGATTATTGGATGAAAGCTGACGAAGCCAAGGCGTATGGAATGATTGATGAGGTTTTAGTCAGAAAATAAGCACAAAAAAATAGTTAACTTTGGAGCCGCCTTGAACTTAGGGCGGCTTTTTTTATAGATAGACAATAATAGTTTTTATGTCAGACAAGAAAACAATCAATTGCTCTTTTTGCGGAAGAGATAAAAAAGATACACATGTTTTAATAGCAGGGATTACAGGGCACATTTGTGATAGCTGTATCGCTCAAGCGGAAGCAATCGTGAAAGAGGAGCTTACTCCTAAATCGTCTGCAACTCCAGCCTTTTCTAACCTTAAACCGAAGCAAATAAAAACTTACTTAGATGATTATATTATCGGGCAGGATGAAGCTAAGAAAGTGTTATCTGTTGCTGTATATAACCACTACAAGCGTTTAGGACAAACCGTAAAAGAAGATGAAGTAGAGATTGAAAAATCTAATATCCTATTAGTAGGAGAAACGGGAACAGGTAAAACATTGATGGCGAAGACAATCGCTAAGTTACTCAATGTTCCATTTTGTATTGCTGACGCTACAGTTCTTACAGAAGCTGGGTATGTTGGAGAAGATGTAGAGAGTATATTATCGCGTTTGTTACAAGCGGCAGATTATGATGTTGAAGCGGCACAAAGAGGGATTGTTTTTATTGATGAGGTAGATAAAATTGCAAGAAAGAGTGATAATCCTTCGATTACAAGAGATGTATCAGGAGAAGGAGTACAACAAGCTTTATTAAAGCTTCTAGAAGGCGCAACAGTAAATGTCCCACCTCAAGGCGGAAGAAAGCATCCCGAGCAAAAAATGGTGGCTGTCGACACTCGAAACATCTTATTTATTTGTGGTGGTGCCTTCGACGGAATCAATAAAGTAATTGCGAAGAGATTAAAGACCAATGCGATTGGTTATAAAAATAGAACAGAGGACGAAGAAATTGATATGGATCAACTATTGAAGTATGTTGCTCCTCATGATATTAAAACTTTTGGACTTATTCCTGAATTGATTGGTCGTATTCCTGTCTTAAGTTATTTACACCCATTAGATGCAGCTGCTTTGAGAAGGATTTTGACAGAACCCAAAAATGCGATTGCAAAGCAGTTTACTAAGCTGTTTGAATTAGATGGCGTAAGCTTATCATTCGATGCTGATGCCTTGGACTATATTGTTGAGAAAGCAGATCAATACAAACTTGGTGCAAGAGGGCTTCGCTCTATTTGTGAGGCGATAATGCTAGACGCCATGTTTGATATCCCGAGCGATGAAAGCCAAAAAGAATTAAAAATTACCAAAGAATATGCCGAACAGAAAATAGGCCAATCCACATTGAAAAAATTAAAGGTAGCTTCTTAGCTACCTTTTTTTATTCAATTATGTGTATAAATTGATGAGAGATTATCTCCTCTCATACGTCTCAAAAGTAAATGCATACGCATGCTTCTCGTCGATTTCGTGCTTTTCTGAATCGATTAACTCCCAATCATCCGAACTAAACTCTGGGAAATATGTATCGCCTTCCATTTCTGTATGAATACGCGTTAAATAAATGCGATCGGCCATTGGTAGTGCTTGTTTATATATTTCGCCACCACCTATAATCATTAATTCTTCTTCGCGGTTTCTGTCTGCAATTCGAATACCCTCTTCTAGTTCATGGACGATCACAGCACCTTCAAATTCATACTCCGTATCACGTGTTAAAACGATGTTAGTTCTATTCGGCAATAACTTTCCGAAGGACTCTAAATTTTTTCTACCAGTAAGTACGTGATGCCCTTTCGTAGTTTGCACAAAAAATCGCATATCGTCAGGAAGTGACCAAGGTAAATCATTGTCTCTTCCAATTACATTGTTTTCTGTTGCAGCTGCTATTAAGGATATTTTCATTTTAATAAGATAAGTTCATTTGATAACGCACTAAATAAGTAATTGGTTCTCTTAAACCGCTACTGCTGCTTTGATGTGTGGGTGAGGATCATAATTTTCTAATTCAAAATCTTCATATTTGAAGTCGAATAAATCCGTAACTGCTGGGTTGATTTTCATGGTCGGCAGTGGTCGGATATCTCTGCTCAATTGAAGCTTTGCCTGCTCCAAATGGTTGGAGTATAAATGCGCATCGCCCAGAGTGTGAATGAAATCGCCTGGTTTAAGATAGCACACTTGAGCAACCA